>JAHECZ010000048.1 GCA_024641475.1 Gammaproteobacteria bacterium | reverse complement strand
GATCGACGCGGCTACGTGTCATACAAGATTGAATTTTAGTCATGGCAAACAGAGCTGCATTGACTTAAAACAATGTCATCTTTAAATAAACATCGTGAAATAGTATACAGTTTTATATTGTGTTTGTTATATTTTGCCCACACTCCTGTATATGCTACCTTAACACCACATAACGTCGTTATTGTTCATGACGGAAAATCGGGCACATATGATAAGTTTCTTCGCAAACTCGAAGAGGAACTTGGCAATAGCAAACCTGGTTTAACAATTAAAACTATTAATCTGCGTAACGCGAACCTTGGCAAGGTCAATGATCTAAAAGATGTAGATATATATGTTTCTGTCGGCACTGACTCGGCTGAAGCAATAATAAATAATCATGGAAAAAAAATATTAAGCTTGATACCGGAAAGCGTATTTATTGAAAAATATAAAAATAAGCCGGAAATTTGTCCGCCTGCAACCTGCAAGGCGCTGGTTCTGGATCAACCGATTACACGCCAATTAAGAAGCTTGCACCTGCTATTTCCTGCCGTCAAATCTATCTTAATCCTGACAGACAGGAACACCAAGTCAAACTATTCGGAATATCGGACTACCGCCAAATCTCTCGGCCTGAATTTGCAAATTAAATCAGTAACCCCGCCTGATGAACTAGTGCAGCAGCTTAAGGAGTCATTACCCTCCAGCGACGTATTGCTTACCACCCCAAACGGGCATATCTATAACAGCAATACTGCAAGAGCAATTTTGCTGACGACCTATAAATACGGCGTGCCAATATTTGCACATACGCAATCATTTATCGATGCCGGCGCTGTCGGGGGAATCTACTCTACCGCAGAACAATATGCGCAACATGCCGCAGAACTTGTTATGGAAAGTTTTAGCAATTCTGGAAGATCCAACACTCAGGTGATATCGCCAAAATATTTTACACTGAATGCCAATTATTCTGTCGCCGAATCATTAAACATAACAATCCCCGACTTGCTCAGGGCAAAAACCCAGCTAGAGAAACAACAATGAACAATATTAGCATCCGCAGCAAAACACTGCTGGTAAGCCTGATTCCATTAACGCTGACCGCACTACTGCTTTCTAGTGTGTATATATGGAATCGTGTGCGCGATATCGATACCTCGCTGAACAAAACCTTGAATGATGCTGCTTCGTACCTGGCCAGAACTGTCGAATTTGATGTCATCGCCAAAAATATTCAGTCATTGGATAAATCAATTGCCGTGTATGGCAATGAAAAAAGCATTATTCGCATTCAGATACTCGATAAACACAACAAATTGATCAGCGAATGGTCACGGCAGAGTGATAAAAACACAACAGACCCGACTGTTACGTATCAGGATGACAACATTACTGTTATAAAAAAACCAATACACACAATAACTCTCGTCATATCGGATTTCGAGCAGGGTGCCATAAAAAATCAGGAGCCCACCACTTCCCCATCAGGCTATGTAGTCCTGACAGGGACATCTGAATTCGCCAATGACGTGAAAGTTCAGTCAATTCTACAAGGCGCCATGCTGACGCTTTTTTCATTATTTGCCACAACCCTGTTTGCCTATTACTATTCTAATACTCTCAGTGGGCCACTGAATGACATCGCTTCTGCAGTACGAAAACTTGCCACTGGAGAACTGAATACGCGAATCACATCGATCGCTTCTGGTGAAATAGGCCAGGTACAATTGCACCTCAATAATATGGCCAACTCGCTCGATAGAGCACGCAACATCGAACGCCATCAGGCAGAGAACCTACTCTATATAGAAAAATCCAAAGCAATGACAACACTCGAATCTCTTGGTGAAGGTGTTATTACCACGGATCAAATTGGGACAGTAACTTATCTAAACCCCGCAGCCGCTTCTCTGACAGGTTTTAATGCGGAAGAAGCGGTGGGCAACCATCTGACCACAATTTTCCGGACAATTAACGCCAGCACGCGTCAACCTTTTGATTACCCAATTCAATCCTGTATTGATTTTGGCACGGTGATTCGGCATGACGCCCTGCTTCGCCTGATACGACATGACGGTGACGAAATTGTCATTCGCGACACATCGACTGCTATTCGGGATAAAACAGAAAATGCCATCGGCGCTGTTCTGATATTTGATGATTTCACCTCTATGCACGCCATGGCTGAACGTTTGGTCTATCAAGCGGCTCACGATGATTTGACCGGTTTACATAACCGTCGCGAATTTGAAAACCAGCTTGAAACCGCCCTGCATGAAGTACATGGGCATAATTCCGAACACGTGCTTTGCTATATCGATCTGGATCAATTCAAGATTATCAACGACACATGTGGCCACGCAGCAGGCGATGAACTATTGCGACAATTATCTCAACTTATCAAAAGCAAGGTGCGCAGCGGCGATGTGTTGTCTCGGCTCGGCGGCGATGAGTTTGGCATTATTCTTAAAAATTGCTCGTTTGACAAAGCTTTTTCTCTCGCGCAAAATATACTTGACGCTCTTAGCAATTTCGCCTTCACCTGTAACAATCGCAAATATCAAGTGGGCGCCAGCATCGGTTTGGTCGCACTGGATAACACCCAACTGTCCTTAACTGACGCTTTAATTGCCGCCGACTCTGCCTGTTATATAGCAAAAGAACAGGGAAGAAACAGAATTCATGTTTTCACCGCCGACAATGCGGAAATATTCAAGCGTCACGGTGAAATGCAATGGTTTCAACGCATCAAGGAGTCGCTTTCACACAACAGCTTTGAACTTTTGGCACAACGTATCGTTTCCATGACCAATAAAAACCAGGACAAGGCTCATTATGAAGTCCTGCTACGTTTGCGCGATAATGGCCAGCTCTATAGCCCGGAGGTTTTTCTAACTACCGCTGAACGCTATAATCTGATGCCGGAAATTGACCGGTGGGTTATAACCAATACATTTAATGCATTACGTGAAGCTTCTATTCGAAAACGCTGGCGCAATGAATCGCCACTGTTCGGTATAAACCTTTCAGGTCAATCGCTGGGGAATGAAGAATTTCAGGCTTTCGTGTATGACATGCTGATCAAGAGTGGCATCAATCCCAAAACCATCGTCTTCGAAATCACTGAGACGGCGGCCATTTCCAATCTTTCCCGCGCAATTGCATTTATGAAAGTATTTCGCGAGATAGGCTGTCAATTTGCACTGGATGACTTTGGTAGCGGCTTAAGCTCGTTTGGCTATTTGACAAGCTTGCCGGTCGATTTCATAAAAATTGACGGGAAGTTAATCAGTAATATCAAGAATAATCCGATTAACTTGTCCATTGTCGACGCGATTAACCGTATCGCTCACCAGATGCACCTGGAAACCATTGCGGAATTTGTCGAAGATAAATTGATTTTGGAGCGGATTCGACCGCTTAATATAGACTACGTTCAGGGCTTCGCTCTCTCGCCACTTGAATCGTTAACAGCCATTCTCTCCGCGAATGAATGATTAGCGTCCCGCCGTAGGGTAACTCATCGTTGTCTCGCCTGCTGGTTCAAACCAACGCAAGCGATCGTGCAAGGTGACCACTTCGCCTACGATGATTAATGTCGGTGGTTTAATATCGCGTTGTTTGACGATATCCGGCAGCGAGGTTAAATCACCAATATGTACTTGTTGATTTTGTGTTGTGCCCTGTTCCACCAAGGCTGCTGGCGTCGTGGCTTGCATGCCATGCTTGATAAGTTGATTGCAAATTTCTGCCAGTGCCGTCAGTCCCATATAAAAGACGATTGTCTGTTTTGGTTGCGCTAATGCAGGCCAGTTGAGGTTAACCGTGCCATCCTTTAAATGCCCAGTGACAAATACACACGACTGCACATAGTCACGATGTGTCAATGGAATACCGGCATAGGCAGCACAACCCGCCGCAGCGGTAATCCCTGGTACGACCTGAAACGGGATACCCTCCTGCATTAGCGTCTCAATTTCTTCTCCACCTCGACCGAATATAAACGGATCACCACCCTTTAATCGAAGAACTTTCTTGCCTTCTTTGGCGAGACGGACGAGCAACGCGTTGATACCTTCCTGTGGCAGGGTATGTTTGTCCTTCTCCTTACCAGCATAGATAAACTCAGCATCTCGACGGACCAAATCTAAAATAGCCGATGTTACCAGTCGGTCATAGACCACCACGTCGGCGCGTTGCATCAACCGCAAGGCACGGAAGGTCAATAAATCCGGATCACCCGGGCCTGCCCCAACTAAATATACTTCACCTTGGGCATGGGGCGGACTTGTGTCATTTATTGCCTTCTCCAGGGTTTCTCGTGCTGCCTTATCTTTACCGGCAATGAGTAAATCCGCTACTGGCCCTTCGAGAATCTCCTCCCAGAAACGGCGTGTGTTATCGCTCGTACCGAATTGATCCTTGGCTTTTTGGCGAAACTCTTCGAGAAGGGTTGCTAAGCGACCGTAAGCGGCTGGAATAAATGTTTCCAGCTTGGAGCGTAGCAGCCGCGCCAGCACGGGAGATGCTCCCCCGGTAGAAATTGCAATCTGGACCGGTGTCCGATCAATCACAGAAGGCATAATAAAACTACCCACGTCAGGATCATCAACAACATTGACCGGGATGCCCTGCGACTCTGCAAGCGCCGCGACTTCATGGTTGATGCTTTTTTGATCGGTTGCCGCAATTACAATCGCCTGCCCCTGTAAGTCCGCAGGCTCAAAGGCTCGTTGCTTAAATTCGATGTCGCCGGCTGAGGCCCACTGACGCAATTCTTCACAAATTTTGGGACTAACCACGGTAACACGCGCTCCAGCCCGGTGCAGTAAATAGACCTTACGGGCGGCTACCTGACCTGCCCCCACAACGAGACAGGATTTTTGGCGTACATTCATAAATATAGGGAGAAAACGCATTCGGCAATTTCCTTAATAAAATCCGAGAGCTGGCGACGTATGATAACCGTGAGCTGTCAAAACGTCCTCCCCATAGTGAGATATAATGGCTTACTATTATAGTGGTATTAATACCTGACTTGACTACTATACTTAAAGCAAGTGGGTTTTTCTCATGACTCATTCCTACGCTAATTCATGGAGGTACTATATGCGTCGTCGTCTATATTTCTTACTGCCCGATGTCCGTAGTAGCAAAATCGTCCATAACGAGCTCTTGTTAGCCAAGATCGAGGAACGCCATATGCATGTCCTGGCAGGCGATGGCGTAAATCTTGAAGACCTGCCCGAAGCTGATTTGCGCCAAAAAACCGATCTCGTACATGGCTTGCAAGTTGGCCTCGGATTAGGCGGCTTTACTGGCATGCTATTAAGCACTGTTGCATTAATGACCAATATGATTGTCCCTGGATTAGAAGTTTGGTCGGTGGGTTCATTGGTGTTTGGTGGTGCTTTCCTCGGCGCATTCGCCTCAAGCATGGTGGCCATCAATGTCGCCAATTCCCGCCTGAGACGATTTATGCCTGAAGTTGAATCTGGTCGTATACTTTATATGGTCGATGTGCCGATTCACCGCCTGAAAGAGATTACCACCCTCATCGAAGGTCATCACCCTGAGGCCGATATGCGCGGCATCGATCCGCAAATTCCAGCCTTCCCTTAACTGCAAAACCATTTGGCAACTTCTTCAAGGCGGCCTTAAAGGCCGCCTTTTATTTTGCATTGATCTTATTCATGATTGTGTTATTGAGAGTCAGTACAATAGGCAAACATCGTCGTAATATCAGGCAGGCATCAATGGCAAAAAAATCCATCCTCGTAACCGGTGGTGCCGGTTATATCGGCAGTCACGTTGTCCGGCAACTGGGTGAAGCCGGTGAACATATTATCGTCCTGGATAATCTCTCCACCGGTTTTGAATCCGCTGTACTCTATGGCAAATTAATCCAAGGTGACACCGGCGATAGCACCCTGGTTGGACAACTACTCAAAGAGTACAACATTGATACCGTCATGCATTTTGCCGCACACACGATAGTCCCCGAGTCGGTCAGCAATCCATTAAAGTATTACTGGAATAATACCTGCAGCACTCGCAACCTGTTAGAGCAATGCCAGCAGCATGGAATCAAACATTTTATTTTCTCGTCCACTGCAGCCGTATATGGCTTACCGGAAAATGGCATCGCCAGCGAAGCAACGCCGACCGCGCCCATCAACCCTTATGGCACCTCCAAACTCATGTCCGAATGGATGCTGCGTGATTTGGCTGCCGCGTCAGACATACGTTACATCGCCTTGCGTTATTTCAACGTCGCTGGTTGCGATCCGCAAACACGCATCGGCCAGTCAACCCCTAAGGCAACATTATTGATAAAAGTCGCCTGCGAAGCCGCCGTTGGCAAACGGCAATCCATTTCAATTTTCGGTACGGATTACCCAACGCCTGATGGCACCGGGATACGTGATTATATACACGTTGAAGATCTGGCGAATGCCCATTTGCAAGCGCTGGAATATTTGCGTAACGGCGCAAAATCAGACATCTTCAATGTTGGCTATGGCCATGGCTATAGCGTTCGAGAAGTATTAAATATGGTCGAATATCTAAGCGACAAAAAATTGATTATCAAGGAAGAGTTACGGCGCGCCGGTGATCCGGCTGCGCTGATCGCCAACAGCGACAAAATCAAACACCAGTTAAACTGGCAGCCAAAATATGATGATTTGAATCTTATCGTTAAGACAGCGTTGAATTGGGAGTGGAAAACAAATTCATAAACGTCTTCTGATCAAGTGGACTAAAACCAGCCAGCCAGGGAAGCATAAAATGCTGTTTCATCCTTTCCGATATCTTCATGAATGCTGATTCGTCGTAATTGATAAGGGTCGCTCTGTCGATTATTCCAGCCTCTGGCTGTGGTACAGGCACCTCGGTAGTGTGAGCGCACCAATTGTTTGGCTGCACTGCATACATCGCCATTGGGATAACAAAACGTCACTGGTTCCACACTCAGACCATCCTGTAAACGCTGTTTTGATCCGATGATCTCATCTTCTATCTTGGCAATGGAAATTCCGGTGGTGAGTCGGGTATGGTGGCGCGTATGCGAACCCACATCAATTAAACCGCTTCTTACCATTTCGCCCGCCTCATCCCAATTGAGAACCTGCGCAGTCATATCGGCCTCAGATTCACCCAGGCACCGATACATAGCGTCAAGTTGATGATGCAAGTCTGCATCACTGTTTTGTTTGGCAGCAACAATGACTGCATCAATGTATGCCATGTCCACGGTAACAGATCCTGGTTTGATGGGTAACGGAAGCTGTTGTAGCCAGAGAAACTCACTGGAATTCCAAATTGACTTGCTCCTGGCACATGCAAGTCTCAATACTCGGG
This sequence comes from Gammaproteobacteria bacterium, assembly GCA_024641475.1. GTDB lineage: Bacteria > Pseudomonadota > Gammaproteobacteria > UBA6429 > Thiohalophilaceae > JACQBC01. The sequence goes on along the minus strand of JAHECZ010000048.1, from coordinate 11,920 downwards.
CAAGTCGTTCCGGCCAGAATAAACGAGTGGTCCCGATATAGTCTGATACCATGAATACCGTGGCGGGAACTCCCTCCAACTTCAGATAGGGAAAGGCGTGCTCGTAATTATCTCGCCAACCATCATCAAAAGTGACAGCACATGCCCTTTTCGGAACATGTTTACCTTGCGACACTGCCTGTAACCAGTCACGCAGTCGCATGGGTTCAAAATAGTTTTTTATCCACCGCAAATGAGAATGAAAGGTTTCAGGATGAACGACCATACCCGGTTGTTCATCGATATAGCGTAAATCAGACGGTGGCAACACCCGATGATACATCAATATCAATAATTGGGAGCCCTTACGCCAGCGATGGGGTCCTAGTAATGAGGCGAAATGTTCGGCGCCACGCCGCAGAATACGTTTAGAACCTTGCATACCGTTTTCCATATCACAGGTATCCCTGTATTATTACAGACATATTTTTGCTTTTACAGTAGCAAATGGAAACTAATTCTTGAAGGAACACTGCAAGAGGAACCAAATGAATGCTGAGTCTATCAATTCATGATTTTACGGTATGACAATAAACATCTTACATAGTATCGATACCAAGGAATCAGGAGGAGCTGAAAAGGTCTTCCTTCAACTCGCCTGCCATCTGGATAGTAACCGATTTAATCATTTTATTATCGCACCCGGCGGTGGCTGGGTGGAAAACCAGCTACGTAAACATCACCTTTCACCCATACCCGTGAATCCGCATGGATCATTTAATTTTGGTTACCTTAAACAGATTATTCACACTATTCGCCAGAATAAGATTGACATCATTCAGTCTCATCTTTTCGGATCAAACGTGTACTGCAGCATCGCCGGGATATTGACAAGAACTCCAGTTATATCGACATTCCATGGTGCCGTCGATTTTGATCGTTCCTCAGAGCGACTGGTAAAGGCAAAGTTTTTTTGCATAAATCACGGCTCTGCCAAGCTTGTGTTCGTATCAGACGATCTAATCAAACAGGCAGAGAAGCGCTCGCCACTTAAACAAGCAAAGATTCACAAAATTTTTAACGGTATTGACCTGGAAATATATAAACCGCAAAAAAACATTTATATACGTCAGGAGTTAGGGTTGGATGAAGAAGATATTCTCGTTGGCACCGTAGGTAATGTGCGCTCCCCTAAGGGTTATCAATTTTTATTGCAGGCTGCTGCACAGTTAAAAAATACCACTCCCAACTTTAAATTTGTCATCGCGGGCGATACGAATGATAATATTTATTCCGAGTTGCTTTCATTGCGTGCACAGCTGAATCTGGAAAAACAGGTTTTCTTTCTCGGGTTTCGTGATGATGTTTCAAGATTTCTCAATGGCCTGGATATCTTTTTGCTAAGTTCGATCAGCGAGGGCTTCTCCCTCGCCACAATCGAATCAATGGCCTGTGGCATCCCGGTTATAGCAACACGCAGTGGTGGTCCGGAAGAGATTATTACCCATGGAATAGATGGAATATTAATTGACATCAATTCACCAGAACAGATCGCTGATACGCTACTTCAATTCAAAAATGATCCATCCCTACAGAAGCGGCTCATCGACAAAGCCATGCAAATGGTGCGTTCTCGATTCAGCCTGGAGAGTATGATAATGAGTTATGAATCACTTTACCAAAGTGTACTGGATGTTCAATCACAGAAATACTTGTGACGTTAGTGACGGTCAGATCGGATTAAGGCGCGGATATAATGATAGAGTTCGTACACAAATGGAATCGGATCTGACCAACGATTCACATCATAACGGGTATTGCGTGAAAATAATGTCATAAAGGTAATTACCTCTCCTGCTATTTGTCGCCAGGTATATCGACCATGGCGGTTCTTGAAGATTAGATATAATCTGTCCAGATCTCCCAACAACCAGCGTGAACGAACACCAGAAAAATACTGTTGTCTTACATTAAATCTGGCACCAGTTGCCAATTGTATCAACAGCCATGGAAAATCCATTCCGGCATCAATTGCCAATTGCAATGATCCCCAGAATCGCCCATTGATCTCGACCAGATAGGATTTACCTTCTGCAGTCCGCTTGAATTCAACCATTGCCACACCATGCCAGGCAACGGCGTTAAGCAGTCTTTCCGCTATTGCTTGCATCGCAGGGTCCACCACTTCACTCTCGCATAATACGCTGACACCACCATCGGGTGGCTTTTCACGGACTCGTTTGTGTTGAAACCAGCCAATGGCACTGCCTTGATCGTAGAGTGTCGATATCCCGCATCCGTGACCTTGAATGAATTCTTGCAACAATAGCGGATATTGGGGGAACCACCTGTAATTTTGAACGACCACCAGTAACTCATCCTTGCTCCTGGCATATGTCACAGAAGTATGATGCCAGGTATTGGCTATCAGCACCCGGGACCTGGAGGGTTTTATCACAACAGGAAATTCTATTTTATTCAGAATAGCGATTAATTCGTCCCGGTTATTCACAAAATAAGTCTTCGGAATTGACAGCCCCATCTCTTGTGCGCGTTGAAATAGCTGATACTTATCTGTCATTTGCTCATATGCAACTTTATCCGGCAGTGGAATTTTCACTTTTCCTAATCGCTCCCGAGCTTTTAGGATTATCGGAATTGTTACATCGCTAAGTGGCAATAGAATATCTATAGCCTCTTGTTCGACCAGTTGAGTTAACACTATTATGAATTGCTCAGCAGAGTTATATGTCGAAGGGAGTTGTAAATGCTTGCTGGTATAGCGGGAACTGCCGGCGAGGCTGTATCGTCCGGAATCAGCAGTCAGTATTGTAATACCATGTCGCCCTAAGGAACGAACAATCGCCAAGGCATTTCGTTGATCAGCATCAAGTACCAGAACTCGCATCATATTATATCAAGATAAATAGCGAAAAAAACTTCAACAGAATTTAAGGATGGGAACCAGACTGGTCCTGTTATCATTCCTAGCATGTTCGCCCCGGGAAATTCTATTTAACCCATATCAAGGTGAAGATAATTGTAATAGACTTTAATATATATTGATATCTGATACGGATGCATTATTTTCATGAACCCGTTAAAACGTCTAATCGCTGCTGGATTGGTCTGCTCACCTTGTCGATATTTTTTCGCTTCAGCCCTGCGTGGTACGGTGACTATTTTCATGCTTCATCGAATGGCAGATCCATCTCGCGGGGTTAAAGGCCACTCGACAGAGGGTCTCAATCTTTTTTTAAAACTCCTTAAATCCAATGGTCATCAGTTTATATCATTGTCAGATGCCATTGAAGGTATTAAAGGATTGCAGCAACTTCCACGTAAAGCTGTAGTATTTACCATGGACGACGGATTTTATGATCAAGCAGAAATCGCCGCGCCGATATTTATACATCACCAGTGCCCTGCTACGATTTTTCTGATTACCGGTTTTCTTGATAATGACTTGTGGCCATGGGATGACCAGATAGCACATATGCTCAATACAACGACGTTACAGGATATTTCCCTGACCGTGGATCAGCAGACTGTTAATTTACAAATCAAGAACGACCTGGACCGAAATATTTCAATCAACCACTTACGCGAACTGTGCAAGACTTCTGCCGAATCTACCATCAAAAAGGTAGTCAATAGATTGTCCGAGATCACCCAGATCGATATTTCCATGCCACCCCCCGGATATGCCCCGATGTCTTGGACACAGGCTAGAGAACTTGAATGCAGTGGAATATCATTTGCTCCACATAGCGTGTCACACCGCATTTTCTCCCGCATGTCACAGGATCATGCTGAGGCTGAAATTACCACGTCATGGCAAAGACTTGAATCCGAGTTGATAAAACCTCTCAAGGTATTTTGTTTTCCGACGGGTCGATATGCTCAGGATTTTGGTCCGCGTGAAGTGGATATGGTAAGAACGGCCGGGTTTCATGCTGCGGTTAGCGCTAACCCGGGTTATGCCAAGATAATAACGTCGCACTCTGCTAGTAATTCAGTGTATTATTTACCGCGTTTTTCCTATGACGATAATCTTACTGATATGCAGCAATACGCATTTGGTGTAGAGCGCGCCAAACAAATATTACGTGTTATATAAACGGTCTACCTGGCAAATGGGCAATGTTATTCAAAACAAGTATGGAAGCAAATCCGGCCTTATCTTGTCTGTGCTCCACTATGGCCTTGATAATTTTGGTGCCTATCGGGCATTCCATCATGTACAGTGGAATGAAGTACGACGACTTATCTATATTTGTCATGGGAATATATGCCGTAGTGCCTACGCTGATGCATTAACCCGCATAAAATATCCGAATGTTACATCCTATGGTTTGGCCGCTACACGTGGTAATGTCGCAAATGCCGCTGCAATCAAAACCGCCGAAAAACTCGGAGTTGACTTAAAGGCTCATCGTGCACAACCATTCTCAGACTATTGCGTCCAATCCGGAGATTTGCTCATTGCCATGGAACCCGGACAGGCACGAAACGTTCGAAAAACTGTCCAAAATATTCCGGTTACCCTCCTTGGCCTTTGGGCGGCCCCGGGCACCCCCTATCTTCATGACCCTTATGGACTCTCTACTGAATATTTTTCACACTGTTTCCAGCGTATTGACAGTGCAGTTACTGCAATTTTGACAATGATGCAACATTCTTCCGAACCTGCTGCAATCCAGGCCGTTAGTGATTAGTCATGTCAATCGATAACTCGAATATATCTAAAACAGATTCGACAGCAAATCCTGCCAAACCTGAATTGTCGATGCAAGCTTTTTACGCCATCAAACTTGCCGAGCTGTGGAAAGGTTTTCTTTCAACACCCATATCATTCTGGCTTATCAGTTTTTATCTGTTCATCGAATATGTTCGGCCACAAACAATTTATCCGGAAATTGATGTACTACCGTATGGTCAGCTCTCGATAATTCTTGCGCTGACTACTCATTTTCTCGATAAGAGCCGAGCATGGGTCAAAAACAGCGCGAACAAACTTATTACATTATTTCTTATCACAATCATTATCTCTGGTGTATTTTCGACATACCCACAAGAGTCACTTAAACATTGGATAGACTTCACCCAATGGTTTATAATCTATTTTCTTATCATCAATATCGTAAATACCGAGAAGAAATTTTTTCTTTTTTATTTCGCGTTTTTACTTTACTCATTCAAAATGTCGCAACATGGATTTATCTCATGGGCCAATCGTGGTTTCGCGTTTGAAAACTGGGGTGTCACTGGTGCGCCTGGCTGGTTTCAAAACTCTGGTGAATTCGGTATTCAACTATGTGTTTTTCTTCCCCTTACATTGTATTTTATACTTGCGCTGCGTAAATACTGGGGAAAATTAAAACTCGCTTTTTTTCTCACTCTTCCCTTTACAGCCATCGCATCTGCAATTGCATCCTCATCACGTGGCGCTCTTGTTGGTGTAGCTGCTGTCTTTGTATGGATGATCATGAAAAGCCGGCACAAATTTCGCGCGGTGATCGGAGCTGTAATAATTGGTTATGTTGTCTTTTATAACATACCTCCAGAATCAATGGCCAGATTCCAGTCTGCTGGTGAAGATGTAACTTCTGTGGCTAGAAAAAATCGCTGGGCGGACGGGCTGGATATGATGAATAAAAACCCGATTTTTGGAATTGGTTATCGCAACTGGGATCAATACTATCCCACTCATTATTTCCGACCCTCGCTTGCCGGTGAATACCCATATGGCCTGCCTCACAATATTTTTATCGATGCAGGTGCAGAGCTTGGTTATACTGGGCTGCTCATATTTATCCTGATGATATTCATCACGCTGCTAAACAACAGTCGAACACGAAAATTGGCCTTACAAACCGATAATAAATTTATTTTCTGGACAGCCAACGGACTCGATGCTGCCATGATCGGATTTTTAGTGAGCGGATCATTTGTATCCGTGCTGTTCTATCCCTATTTCTGGATTAACCTGGCTATGACGGTATCGCTTAACAATATCGCCACCAAGCAGGCCAGATCAGATTCTCTACTCAACACAGACTGATATATCGCCATATCAACATGAGTAACGACACACAAAAAACAATCGGTCACGCAGGTATCTACACGATTGGCAACATACTACGCAATATCATCAGCATTATTATGCTGCCAATTTATACCCGCTATCTTACTCCGTCAGATTACGGTATTTTGGAACTGTTATCGATGATGCTGGATTTTGTCGGCATTATCCTCGGCATGCGCATCGGCGAAGCCATTTTTCGCTTTTATTCGACCACTTCGGATGAGCTGGAAAAGAAACAGATTATCTCATCCTCACTCATTCTAGCCATGACGCTAAACGCGCTTGGTGTTATCATTTTACTGTCACTTTCTCAGCCACTCGCGGCCATTATGTTTGGCGATGCCGCACTGCATAATTACGTCGCGCTGTTTTCATTTGTCCTGTTATTGCAAGCCCTGTCTGAAACCTGCTTAATCGTATTAATGGCCGAACAGAAGCCATGGCAATATATTGGCGTCAGCATAACAAAATTGATAATTCAGTTAAGTCTGAACATATATCTAGTCGTTATTCTACAGATGCATGTTGAAGGAGTCATTTACAGCACGCTAACTGCAAATATTTTAATTACAATATTCCTGCTATTCAATATTTTAAGAAAAACGGGAATCCATTTCTCACTGAATAAAATCAGGAAACTCGTCAGCTTCAGCACTCCATTAATGCTTGCCCAGCTAGGCGCATTTTACCTGACATTTGGCGATCGATATTTTTTGCGAATATTCGGCAACTTGAATGAAATTGGCATATACGCGCTTGGTTATAAATTTGGTTTCATGTTAACGATGTTGACATGGGACCCATTTGAAAAAATCTGGGCTACCCAGCGATATGAAATTCATAAAAAAATGAATTCAATTCATCTCTACCAGCAAAGCTTCATGCTAATCAGCACTGTCATGATATTCTTTGCTTTGGGTATTGCGCTGTTCGTGAAAGACGTATTACGGATCATGTCTGACCAGGCATTCTGGTCCGCCTACAAGATCGTCCCGATTATACTGGTTGCCTATATCCTGCAATCATGGACGACATTTTGTAATTTTGGCATTCTTCTTAAAGGCAATACACTGCAGATCACTTATGGCGCCATAATCGCCGTCATTGTCATAACAATTGCATATATAACATTGATTCCATCATATGGTATACACGGTGCAGCATGGGCAACTCTTGCGGGTTTTCTGGCCCGATTTCTCTGGATTAATTACGTGGCAACTCATGCATATAATATGATGCTGCCCTGGCATAGAGTAAGCCTGCTGGGAGGCTGGGCCACACTCGTATTTATTTTGTCTTTTCTATCACCTGCCGACGTTCTATCATCCATCTTGGCAAGAATCGTGCTCGTATTTGTATTTCTTGCTGGACTGTATTTGCTGCCAATTTACGATCGATCTACCCGCGGCAAACTCTGGGAAGCGACCAAAAATCCAGGAACCATACGCGGTTATTTTAACTAATCCTTGCGGCAACCAAATAACTGACAAAACTAATAATTCACAAGATGACACTCAACAACCTATATATTTAGACGACATTATTCGAAAACAAATGGTTTGTAATTTCATGCTACAGAAGTTAGTTGCTATTAACGATCTTAACTTTTTATAGCAAGCCTAACTGTAGAGACAAATTTTTTTCAATACTATTTATTTTTGGATAGGCTTATAATTGCCAAATAACACAAAGAACTGCAGACTTCTTGATGCTCGGCAGAAATTTTATGACAGGCATTCTTACGATGAGGACTAAATGACACAGCGGTACGCTGAACTTGATGCTCTTAGGGGTATTGCAGCCATTATGGTTGTTCTTTTCCATTACTCTGTGAAGTACGGTCAAATATATGGCAACCCAGTTGAACCAATGATAAGTTTTGAACTTGGCTACTACGGTGTCCATCTTTTTTTCATTATAAGCGGATTTGTTATTTTTTTAACACTGGACAAGACCCGTCATGCAGCTGATTTTATTGTGTCCAGATTTTCCAGACTTTATCCTGCGTACTGGTTTGCAGTAATACTCACTTTTTCAGTTATATATGTTTTTTCTTTACCTGGCAGAGAGGTTGGATTCAGATCAGCACTAATCAATTTAACCATGCTTCAATCATGGACAGGAGCTGAAAATGTTGACGGGGTTTATTGGTCTTTGGCAGTTGAATTATCGTTCTATTTCATTATGTTATTTTTATATATCACGAAACAACTAAGCAAGATTAACCTGATTGCTATTGGCTGGTTGATCATAATAATCGGAAGCAGATACCTGGAAGGTAATAACATAATAAAATTACACTGGGCAGCGAAACTATTTTTTCTATTGGACTACGGTAATTTATTCATTGCTGGCATAATGTTTTATAAAATAATGCATGGGGAAGAGCGTATAAATTACGCCATACTGCTTGTTGCTCTGATAGCGGAATTCTACGCGCAAGGAAAGACTGCGTTCTTGATTGCAGCATATTTTATTGTCTTCTATCTATTCGCTGTCGATCACATAAAAATATTGGCATCCAAACCTTTGATATGGCTTGGAACAATCTCATACAGCTTGTATCTCATACATCAGAATATTGGCTATGTCATTATCAATGAAATGAGATTTTTTGGAATATTAAATCCCGTCACCATAATTATTATCCCATTGTTAACTTCACTTCTTGTGGCAACTTTGATGCAAAGGTACATTGAAAAGCCATCGTTAGCATTCATAAGAAACACATGGAAATACAGTCGGCTTCGTGACATCACGACAAGAAAATAATGCGCTAATAACTAAAAACGCCACTTCACTCACCTTATATACACCGATAATTTGCCGCATCAGACGCAACAAACACGACAACATAATTTCATTCGAATTTAATATATAAATGTCGCTATTTTTATAATTATTCAATATGCGGTAGAATGATGGCGGTCCAATTTCAGTATAAATTTATACAGGATTATTTTCACAGGTAATGTGCACGATGTTTTATCGCCTCCCGCCAGCTGGTCATCGGATTCAAGCAGCCTCCGCTGCATGGGATAAAAATTGGTTTAACAAAACCTTCTTACCCTTGACGCCATATTTGTTTGGTTCAGGTGCCCAGGCACTGTCAGCAGCCATTCTTGCTATACGCCGAGTCAAGTGTGTGCCAATGCAACCTGAAGTCATTCTCCCGGCCTACACCTGTCCCGAATTAGTGAGTGCGGTTCTGTATGCCGGTGCAATACCACGACTGGTCGACCTTGCCCCTGAACGGCCATGGTTGGATTTAACTGCGGTCAAAAATACGATTAGCCCTGCCACGATTGCGATAATTGGTGTCAATTTGTTTGGTATTCGTGAACGCTGGGATGCCTTGGTGCAAATCGCACATCATCATAAAATTCCCTTGATCGAAGACAGCGCTCAATTATTCCCGCCTCGTGACGAGGTGCAGCACTGGTCTGGCGATTTAGTCGTCCTGAGTTTTGGCCGTGGCAAGCCTGTCAGCGCCCTAACCGGAGGCGCCGTCTTTGCTACATCTGCTCTATACAAAGATCCCCTGCAAACAATAGCAGCATCGACAACAACGTCGGAAATAGGCCAGACCAAGATTCTGCTGCAACGCCACGCTTATAACCTATTTCGTCTGCCGCGACTTTACTGGTTAGCCAGTGCGATACCCTGGCTCCATCTCGGCGAGACACGGTTTCACCCAATATTGGGATTGCAGAGGATGGCCGACGCAGCACAACGCTTGCTACCTGATAATATACGGCACTATTGGGCGCATCCAGCCCGCGTTGAGCAACAATTACGCAATGGGCTAGCCAAAGCCAACTTGCCCGATGTGATAGACCTGCCTATCGCTTGTGGCGTAACCAACATTCGATTGAATCGTTACCCATTATTTATCACAAACCCGGCAAAGCGTAATGAAGCCATGCAGCGGTTATCTGAGACGGGTCTTGGTGCATCCTGTCTCTACCCTGCAACATTGCCGCACATTCCTGGACTGGAAGACATCCTGGCGAATACCGGAAAATTCCCTAATGCAACACGCTTCGCACAGTCCTTATTGACACTTCCCACCCATGAGTCCGTGACAACTCGGGATATCGAAAAAATACTGGAAATCCTTACCAGAACGCTTTATTGTCGGTAATGAAAACAATTATCCTCCCGAATGTCTGCGAATAAGATACTCACTGGGACAAATACAAAAGTAATTACCTCGGTTTCTTGATTGTCACGAGCACAGCGGCTCTGGCAAGTTCTATTTCAACATGCGATGTCTGGCTCAATCTCAGCAGCGGATAGACGTTGGAATTTTGCATAACACATGGATACCAGGAAGATGATTTATGTTCTCAGAACGTCTATAAGGCCTAATTAATACACCGCCTAAGGCACAGTGGACGATAGCCGGATCATTGACACCATCCCATGCCATGGGCTGAACACCCAGTTTGGGTTTTAGCAGCGAATTACCCTCCCTCTATGACCTGGGCAAGGCAAACCCCATTGGTTACTCCTGCAGGGAAACGCCTGCATCCTATCCTGCTGAAATGGCCAATATGATCAACCCGGCGTATTTTCGGTTGACCAATCATATTCCGACCAATTCTGGTCAGTGACATACTCAAAACTTGCGCCAATGATTTCTATATATAGTTCAGAATGGAAAAGTATCCTCGCGCCAGAATATGTTGTTTCAATTTTGTGACCAGATTGTATCGATGGTTTACCATTGAATGAAAATATATCCACTGTTGTAGTGAGCTGGTATCCGTATTTAACTTGTATTTATCGCGATAATACTTTGTGATCTCATTTTTTGAGAAATCGTTATTATTTAACCATCCAGGAATATAGGTTTTAACCAAAATCTTTACTTCTGACAAAATTTTGCTAAAGCCCGTCCCTGTGCCTGGATTCACACTTTGGAACTCGTCACCCAGAACAATCAGTCTGTCCTTGGCGAAATTCTTAATTCTGCATAATTCAGTTGGCATCATTTGTACAGGAGAAGTCAATTCGATATCACCGATCATTTTATAGATATCAGGAAAATACCCCGGAAGCGTCTCGATCATATGCTTACGCAATTTTTTCGCGGCATTGGATTTTGGATCCATTTCTGTAAACAAGTTGCAACGCGTGCGATTTCCTATCGGAAAAAACATGATGTAATAAACACCATCTGCAAATTCCGGGTTGTGATAAGTAATACTTTTTAGTCCATTAATATTAAAATCAGAACCATCTTTCCTTGCAACATCAAACCCGAATGTCAATGATTTAAATTTCTGTGCGCAATATTTCTCTAATCCCATACGGTCAATTAATTTACTTCCTCCACCCGTGCAAATTGCAACAAGCTTGGCATGGATTTTATTGCTATCTGACAAGCAAACAACTTTGCCATCATGAGCATCTGTAATATCGTCAACCGTAGCATTGATGAATCCAATTGCTTCCGGTAACTTTTCTCTCATATAGTTAATGGTCGCCGTATAATCAATCCCGTATTCTTCGCTGCCTGTCTTTACAGTTTCATTATTCCCATCGTAAATGACCATATCACCTAACCGGCATGCAACCGGCTGCATAAAATTGAGTATACCAAGCTCACGCATGATGCGTGATTGATCGTCCCCAATCTTGTCAGATCGAAAATTTGATGGATATACGTCTTTTTTCTCAATTAAAATGATTCGGATATTCAAACCGCTATTCACTAATGAATGAGCAAGAGCAAGCCCAGCAAACCCAGCACCAATAATGGCAATATCAGTTTTCAACATCATATTTGTTTCGACAACAGCATAAACAATCAATTCGATAAATTAGCGAAAAAGTATATTTACATTT
>JAHECZ010000104.1 GCA_024641475.1 Gammaproteobacteria bacterium | reverse complement strand
TCCTGGCCCAGTGTGATAATAAATAACAAGCGGATATCAATTCCCAACCTCGGCTAATACCCACAGCCATCTTAAACGAATACTACCTTGATTTGGGTTGCGTGCAAGCCAGAAAGTATGAGCAATCTCTATCCAAGCCTCCAAGTCATTAATCTAGCCCATTTTTCTTCTTATTGTCATTACACGGCCAATTGGCATAGTCGGAGGTTTCGGTCTGCAATAATTTACGCAGTTTAATCCCGTTGACAACCAGATAGGTTTGGTCTTGCTCTTGATAGGGGAACCGTTCTACCGAAAAATGTTCGGTCCAGCTGAATATAAACCAGCCAATTTGGGCATCAAATGCGTTGCCTTCGAAGCGAATCAAACTCAGTCCTGGCATTGACGTTGATGATAGATAACCTGGCTTTTTAAAGCAGCTAACGTACGTGACGGTATCATCGTCATGCAAAACCAGCAGTGCATTGTTGACAATCAAGCCATTATCTTTGGTTTCGGTTTTCTGCCAGACACCATACATATCATGATGTTCTGGCGGCAGCGATATCGGATCACTCGTACCACAGCCAGACAAAGTCAGAAACACAAAACTGATAATGGAATATAGTGCGAATGTGTACGATCGGCATTGTAACAACATTGACATGCTTCCTTGGCAACAAAGGCAGTAGCAGTGAATAACAATATTATATGCTAATGTCTGGGTACCCATTCATCTCATATACCTATCATACCCTAAATTTATTCCGGCACAATCCCCAAGTATTTGAGTAAATTATTCGCTATTTTTTAACAGCGTCACTGTGAATAATACCGGGCCTTCCGAAATCCCGTATTCATATACTGCTCAATGTAGCCTGATACATTACAAAGCAATGAAACACAAATGGAGGATAGTATGCGAATCGACTTAAATGGATTTACTCAAACTGTAATGGCAAGCTTGCTTGCAACCACGATATTCTGTATTGGTGGTGAAGCTGCTTATGCCACCGACCTGCACCATGCGAAAAAACCAAGCTTACAGACTGTTGGTAACGATACAATTATATTCAGTTCCAATCGAACAGGTAATTCTGACATCTATACCACAGACATGAATGGCAACAATCTTAAAAATCTCACCAATGATCCCGCGCAGGATACCGTACCGAGTTACACCCCGGACGGCAACACGGTAGTTTTTACCAGCAATCGCAGCGGCGATGAAGAAATCTTTAGCATGGCACAGGACGGCACGAACCCGATCAATCTCACCAGCAACCCGGGGAAACGCGACTGGTTTCCCGTCATTTCACCCGTTGGCACACATATCGCGTACTGGACCGAACGCGTTTCCGGCGGTGGCCAGCAATTGAATATCATGCGCATCGATGGCTCTGCTAAATTGACTTTATCCGATCCTAATCGCTCGTTGTATCCCGAGCCGCATGTGTTTTCCAAATCGGGGACCTTGCTCGCCTACGCTGACTCTTATATCGGTAAACCAAAACTCCACATCGTCAATGCCGATGGCAGCAATGACCATGCGTTGACCAGCGACACAACCAATGAAATTCATCCCATCTTTACCTGCGACAATAACCGTGTCGTCTTTAATACCCTGCGTGATGGTAATTGGGAAATTTATGTGAGTGGCGTGAATGGCACCGGTTTGACAAACTTAAGCAATCACTCCGCCGGAGATTACCTGGCCGAACTTTCCTCGGACTGTAGCAAAATACTCTTCGAGTCAGATCGCAGCGGTAACCGTGACATTTTTAGCATGAACCTCGATGGCAGCAATGTCGTGCAACTCACGCACAACCCTGGCGAAGATTACCGTCCCTTTTATTCACCCGATGACAAAAAGATCGGCTTTATCTCCCGACCCGGCAATAACGGCCAATATGATCTATGGGTAATGAACGCCGATGGCAGCAATCTGCATCAGGTCAGCAGCAGTGCCTCCAGCGGCGCCACCTGTTGCCCGCAATACCAATTCTCCGCGGACAGCAACAAGCTACTGTTTCACAGCTTCCTGCCAGGCAATAACCTGGAGATTTTTCTCGTCAACGTAGATGGCAGTGGCTTGATCAATATTTCCAACGACCCAACCAACGACGCGTCGGAAAGTTTCAAACCCACGCTAAAGCGCCATGGGCATAGTGATAATGAGGAAGAGGATCATCATCACGGTGGTCATCATGATCATCGCCATCACGACAATCACCACGGCGAGCGTGACGGGAAGATGACGAATTAATGCCGGCTATTTGCCTTTCCGGTTAATTCCAAATTGGGGACAGATTCTGAGCTGTCCCCTTTTTTGGGCACCGCAGCCACATCAAGCAATCATCATGATGCTGCCGCAGCGATATGACCTAATAGAAATGAATTACTGGTTATCCCAAATATTGATGTCGTGACAAAAAAAAGCCCAGCATTCAGCTGGGCTTTGATAATGCACTTTATTTATTTGTAATAAATTATATTTACAGTACCGGGCAAGTTGCTGCCGAGGCGCCCTTGGGTGGTTGGATTACCTTGAACGAGTAAGGATTGATCGTCGGTAAACGCTTCACCGTCAGACGATGGATCGGCAGATTCGCATCTGTTACGACACCATGCAGATTGATCTGCAGATATTTGACAACCGCTTCAGTGAGATCCAGCACATCCAGACTGTTGGGTAACACACCGGTGGCACCGGGTCCCGCTACTTGTGCAATGCTGCCATCATTCATGACGACCTGAATGGTACGACCACGACAGGGATTGCAATTATTGATCGTAGTCGGATCATCCGCATACCAGTAACCGGTAACGGAGTAACCAGTGGTGGCCACGTTCGCCATATCCACGCACATCTGATAATTCGGATTAGCGACACCACCGACGAGGGCACGACCATCATAGACTTGATGATCGTCAATTGGCATGCCACCAACTTTGATATTGCTGCCACGGTTGGTCGTCCACGGTGCGGCCGTACGATTGAGAATGGTCATTACAACCGGATTAATCGGGGTTGCGCCCATGAAACCGTCACAGGCATCGACATCATAGCTCAGACCGTTATAGCCGAACATCCAACCGCCGCTCCACTGGCCGGGATCGGGATGGAAGGTACCACCTATCGAATTTTCAATTGCGAATTTCAGATCAGCGCCGCAGGCCTTATTCGTTCGCCCCAGTTTGGCTGCGATGGGAATGTAGTGATAGATGTCTTCCATCGTGATACTACCACCGGCAGGAACATGGGTACCGTAACGGAAACCACGGATCGATGATCCCTGTGCCTGACCCAGTGCGGCCATGGCATCGGCGATAAGATCATGCGAGCTACCTTCGACCACACCCGGCATATCTTCATCGACGAAATTCGAGCGATGCAATCCGATCCTGGTCGTCGCAACGACTTCATCGACTGGGCGCATCAACATCGTCGTGTTGCCACCCACGGCCACGGTTTGACCGGGCACAAACGTGCCTTTGACAAACGGTGCACGCGCGGTTTTAACTGCCGCCGCAATACCCCGATCTTCCGGGATATTATCGGTGACGACGACTTGTTTGAACTCCCACTTCACGATCGATCCGTTGCTGACTTTTAATTCCATCTTGCCGACAACGGTACCATCCTGGCCTTCTTCGACAATCAGTGTCTGATGACCATCCGGGTTCACCGCCACAATTGGACTGACCGTGCGTTCATGCATGTCGGAATTGAGGATCACATCGGGTGATGGGCTGATTGTTTCGGCGATCTGAACGTCGCGCGCCATCTCCAGTTCAGAGATCATCACCACCACGTCAACGCCTTCCACATTGCGTAATTTATTCACGTAACAAGGGACTTCGGTTTTACCATCGGTAAACTGGTAATTCTTGGTCACCGTTGTTCCAACCGCAGCGATGGCACGCGCGGTGGTCATACCCAAAATACCAACCTTCACATTGCCAACCTGCTTAACTGAATAAGTAGGCAACACACGCTTCAATGGACGTTGTACCGTCGTCGTGACGCCGGTAACCGGATCCGTTGAGGTATAAGGACCTGTCACACCACATTCTGCTGTGTCGTCGAATTGGTTGGTGTAATACAGATTGGAAGCCAGTGCCTTCCAGTTCGCGATTGGTGCGGCAGTAGCGGTACCTTTAAATACCTCTTCAAAACGGCTTGTGCCGTAAAGGAAATCCCAGTTACCAGGCGCGAAAGCGTCGTAACCGAATTTATTGAGGACATCGATCATGGCTTGACCGCGACTGAACAAGGCCTCACCTGATCCTTGTAACGTATCGCCGGTATTGATCAATAATGAATTATTGGTGCAGACCATTTTACGATTAATATACGTACAACTGGTCGCATCTTTCCGCATCTTATTGATAACGGTGTACATCCGCGCCACGCCACCTTCATAATGATTACCGGGAATGGCATCACTACGCAGATTAGAACGAGGCATCAAATGCCCGTGTATATCACCGGTTTGAATCAAAACAACTTCGCCGCTACCACCGGCGTAGGTCACACCCGCTGCGAACGATAATGCCGCGGCAATCATGCTTGCTACGAACTTCATGGGTTCCTCCAGGGAATATTATTTTTTGCTTAAGATTCTGGTTGCACCAGACGCACACTATTTATATAGTGCGCGCGAATAGTATTGAATTCGTTTTACGAAAGCACTGCTTAACGCACAGTTCAGGAAGATATAATTCTTTTGCGATGTCGATCGGGAAATGCTAGGATTTTCGATTACCTATAAACAAACACTAATATACATTGTGTTTATCGCAAAACGCCTACCGAGGTCCACTGACACAGTGATAATACGGGGTGTCTTGCAGGGAAATGAGATTCTTTCGGGCTTATATATAGTTGCCACCCGGTGACCGCCAGGGAAGGCGGAAATGCTAGAAATGCAGGAGC
This sequence comes from Gammaproteobacteria bacterium, assembly GCA_024641475.1. Taxonomy (GTDB): domain Bacteria; phylum Pseudomonadota; class Gammaproteobacteria; order UBA6429; family Thiohalophilaceae; genus JACQBC01. The sequence goes on along the minus strand of JAHECZ010000104.1, from coordinate 91 downwards.
AATTTCTAGTGTGACAATTTCAATTGAAATCCTTTTCAACTTCGTCGTTAAATTAAATCTAGCGAATCATTTTGACCTTGTCAATGAATTG
>JAHECZ010000047.1 GCA_024641475.1 Gammaproteobacteria bacterium | reverse complement strand
GACGTGGCATTGGCGCACTTTTCACCGCGGGCTTCGGTAAAGGCCTTGTATTGTTCCGCATCCCACATGTTGTAGGTCTGGCCGGTGAATTGTTGTTGTAATTCCTGACAGGTGACCCCACCAAACGTTGCTTCAAAGCGTTTAACCAGTTCTTCACCCAGATGAAAGTTGCCTACGAATTTACCTTTATCAAATTTGTCATGCGGACGGCCGCGTTTGGCGCTCAACGCCAATAATCCACCGGAGAGCGCACCACAAGTACCTTTCCCCATTAAACCACCGCCACCGGACAAACCATGGCTGGCTTTGATCGTTTCGTCGGTGACATAACCTACCGTTGCTTGCACTGCCTTCAACACACATTGTGGACAACAGCCGTATTGGATTTCATCGTTATAGGCTAATTGGGAGGCCTGTTCGGCGAGTTGGGATTTATCTTTCGAGTTCATGTCGTAACACACCTGTGCTGATAGATTGTAAGTGTCGAATACTGTGGAAGCATTTTAACGATTACTAATTCATGATGACATGATCCAGCTCAATTTTTCCTGGTATTCCATAAACAAGCTTACCGGTAAAAAATGTTAATGATTACGATGCGGACTCAGGCTGTTGTTTTTGCAAAGCGACTTTTAATTGTTCTTTAAGTTCGGCTACCTCAGATTCAAGCTGACTGACACGCTGTGCAAGATCACCCATGTTAACACGCTCGGAAGTTTCGCTGCTGGCACTTGCCGCTGCGGCGGCACTGGCGAGGGCTTCGATATCAATGGGTCCGCAGAACAGGTGCATGTATTCCGAGTCTTTGCGACCGGGTGTGCGCGGCAATTTTACCACCAGTGCTTGGCCGTCGCGTTCCATTAATCCCGTGAGCGAATCAACAACGGCAGAATTATCATCGAAGCTGTGCAGACGCCCGCTGTTCGCACGTAATTCACCGGGTGTTTGCGGTCCACGCAGTAATAACAGTGTGATGATGGCAAACTGTGCCGGGTCAAATTTGAATTCACTCAGGTGTTCATTGCAAAAACGGTGGGTATATTTTTCCACGCCGTTTTTAAAATTCTCGTCAATGCGCAACAGTTTTTTCTCATGCAGATTCCGTGCGGTACGTTGTACCACGCCTTTGTCCAGTGACATGACTGGATTACGACTGGTTTTTTGATTGCAGGCATTCGTAAGTGAATTCAACGTCAACGGATACAATTCCGGTGTCACCACGGATTTTTCCATCAGACAACCGATTACACGGGCTTCGTTGGGGGTTAAATTCATCGACATGGTGGGATGGCCCTATACTTATATATTACAGCGTGTCGTTACTGGCGAGTTTTCGTTTTGATATCACGTGTTCGGTTTTGGTCAGCCATTGTTTGATGCGGCGCGAGTCACCGTACTTGCTCAGTTTCCCCCAGGAGTTGAGCAGTACCAGGATTACCGGCCGGTCATTGATCTGGGTTTGCATGACCAGGCAATTGCCAGCCTTGCTGGTAAAACCGGTTTTACTCAAGGTGATCGGCCAGGCATCGCGTTTGACCAGACGATTGGTATTGCCGAATCTAACTTCACGACCGCGATGTATGTCGAGAATGCTGTCTCTGGTCTGGGTGGTGAATTCGCGGATTAACGGATAATGACTGGCCGCCTTGACGATTTGCAACAATTCATTGGCGGTGGAGACATTATCATCATGCAGGCCGGCCGGATCGGAGAAATGAGTTTTGGTTAGCCCCAGAGTTTGCGCCTTGGTATTCATCGCTTTGACGAATTCGGTGGTGCCACCTGGATAGGTACGGCCCAGCGCTAACGCGGCACGGTTTTCGGAAGCCGCTAACGCCATTAGCAATAAATCATTGCGCTTGAATTGCATCTTGTCACGCAGACGCGAGTGGGAATAGCGGATCCGATCCTTGTCTTGTTTGGTGATGGTAATGACTTCATCTTTATCCAGACCGGCATCCAGTATCACCATAGCTGTCATCAATTTGCTGAGTGAGGCGATCGGCATCACCTTATCGGCATTGCGCTCCAGCACGATTTCGTTGTCGCGTTCATCATAAACTAAGGCAACTTGCGAGCGTAAATTAAGATTGGCGTGAGTGGCATGCGCACGGATTTCTTTGGCGCTAACAAACGAAGACGATTCGGGGGGCATAGCTGTTTCAGCCCCGTAGACAAGGGCAGTACAACACAGCAGAACGAACAGACTGATGATTTTCATGGTGCGAATGATAGTCCTGACGGCGATCTTTTGCAAAGAGCCAGAGTGTCGGGGTAACGAGTGCTCGATTTTAAAGGGAGGGCAGGTTTATACTGCCGTAATTCGAGACAAAGTGTCATCATGCTGAGACTCACTGAAATCAAGCTGCCGCTGGATCATCGTCCAGATGACCTGTCAGCCGCTATTCTGCAGCGCTTGCAAATCAGGCCTGAGGATTTGATCAAATATACGATATTCCGTCGCGGCTACGATGCCCGGAAACCGTCGATGATCTGGCTGATTTATACGTTGGATGTTGAGATCAAAGACGAGGCGGCTGCCTTGGCGCGACTGCACGGCACAGCGCATATTGCGATCAGTCCCGATACGAGTTATCACATCGTCGCGCAGGCGCCGGCGAATCTAACCGAGCGTCCCGTCGTGATCGGCACCGGGCCCTGTGGTTTGTTTGCCGGGTTGCTGTTGGCGCAAATGGGCTTTCGCCCGATTATAGTGGAACGGGGTAAGGCCGTACGTGAACGCACCAAGGATACGTTTGGTTTGTGGCGGCAAAGCAAACTGGATCCCGAATCCAATGTGCAGTTTGGTGAAGGCGGTGCGGGCACATTTTCTGATGGCAAATTGCATAGTCAAATTAAAGACCGCAAACACTATGGTCGCAAAGTGTTGACTGAATTTGTCAAAGCCGGTGCGCCTCCCGAAATCATGTACGTCAGCAAACCGCATATCGGCACGTTCAAATTAGTCGGCATGGTGGAAAAAATGCGTGCGACGATTGAATCATTGGGTGGCGAAATCCGGTTTAACAGTCGCGTTGATGACATCCTGATCGATAATCATCAGGTGCAAGGTGTGGTGCTGAGTAATGGTGACAAACTATCGAGTCAACATGTGGTACTCGCCATTGGCCACAGCGCACGTGATACGTTTGAGATGTTACACCAACGTGGTGTGTATCTGGAGGCCAAACCCTTTTCGATTGGGTTACGAATTGAACATCCGCAATCGCTGATCGATCGTTGCCAGTTTGGGCGCAACGCCGGTAACCCCTTGTTGGGCGCAGCGGATTATAAATTGGTGCATCACTGTAGCAACAACCGTTCGGTCTATAGTTTTTGTATGTGTCCGGGTGGCACTGTGGTTGCGGCGACCTCCGAAGCAGGGCGTGTCGTCACCAATGGTATGAGCCAGTATTCGCGCAACGAACGCAATGCTAACAGCGGCATCGTCGTGGGGATCACCCCCGAAGATTATCCTGGCGATGCACTGGCGGGCATCGAGTTTCAACGCAAATGGGAAGGCCGCGCATTTGAGTTAGGGGGCAGCAATTACAATGCGCCGGCACAGTTGGTCGGGGATTTTCTGGCCGGCCGTGCTTCCACCAAACTGGGCACTGTTATTCCTTCTTATACACCGGGCATCACACTGACCGATTTGAGCACTGCGTTACCCGATTATGTCATTGCTGCGATCAAAGAAGCCTTGCCTGCCTTTGAAAAACAGATCAGAGGTTTTGCGATGCATGATGCGGTACTCACCGGTGTAGAAACACGTACCTCGACACCGGTGCGGGTTAAACGCAAAGAAGATTACCAAAGCATGAATACCCACGGTCTGTATCCTGCCGGTGAAGGTGCCGGTTATGCGGGTGGTATCTTATCCGCGGCGGTGGATGGTATAGAAGTCGCTGAGGCCGTGGCGGTGGACATGCTGGCATCGATAAAAACGCAATAGAATTTATTGTGTCTGGTTGTTCTTACTCCCCCATTAGCTGTCAAAATATTTTTTGCACCATCTGCAAGCACAAAGCGGGACCTTCTGTCATGGCATCGTTATTGATTCCTGTTTATGTTGACTAAATTTGCCTGGCATACAACTTGCTGAATAAGTGAGGGAGGATGCCGTCAGGTATGTCGCGGCAACTGAATTTTTACTCACAACAGTGCCTACTGTTTAGCGATAAGGAAGCTACCATGACACGTGATGAAACAACCGAGCTCATTATTTTACAAAAACAACGCAAGCAACTGACCTGGCAACAGCTGGCGGATGCGACCGGTAAAAGCAAAGAGTGGACGACGGCCGCATTACTCGGCCAAATGACGTTAACCACAGAGCAGGCGACCAAGGTGGGTAACATGCTGGATTTGCCTGCGGATGCGGTGGCACAGCTACAAGTTGTACCGTACAAAGGTTCATTGCCAACGGCGATACCGACTGACCCGTTGATCTACCGATTCTATGAATTGGTCAATGTGTATGGGACGACGTTCAAAGCACTGATACATGAAGAATTTGGTGACGGTATCATGAGTGCTATCGATTTCAGCATGAATATTCAACGTGAGCCGGATCCCAAAGGCGACCGCGTCAATATTGTCATGAGTGGCAAATTCCTTCCGTATAAGAGTTACTAAGAAAGCCTCATTCTGGACCAAACGAAAAAACTGACGCACTGATAAGGTGCGTCAGGTTAGTTGCTATGTCGGACAATCAAAACGACTCTTAAAAATTCATTGAGATAACAAGCAGATAAGAATAGTTCGAAAACGGGCATGGTTGTTGCCTTAGCAAACTTAAGCGCAGCTGGAAAAACAATTCAGTGCAGCAAGGTCAATTAATCCAGATTTAGGGAGAAGAAATAATGTCGTATCTCGTACCTTCAGAATTTGTTACCAAGATGGTGGACGCGGGTGAGTCCAAAATCTATATGTCAACCCGTGACACCTTGATCCGGGCTTTTATGGCGGGCGCGATATTGGCGTTGGCGGCTGCCTTTGCCATTTTCGTTGCCGTTACCACCGGTTCGCCGATACTGGGCGCCGTGTTGTTCCCGGTCGGTTTCAGCATGTTGTATCTGATGGGATTTGATCTGCTGACGGGCGTATTTATGCTGACACCATTGGCCTTGCTGGATAAACGACCCGGTGTAACGGTCAAAGGAATTTTAAGAAACTGGGGTCTGGTGTTTGTCGGTAATTTCGGCGGCGCGCTGTTAGTTGCATTTATGATGGCATTTATTTTTAGCTATGGTTTTGCCACCGATGTCGGTCCCGTTGGCCAAAAGATTGCGGGTATCGGCGAAGCACGTACGCTGGGCTATGCCAAATATGGGCTCTCCGGTTGGGCAACCATTTTTGTTCGTGGCATGTTGTGTAACTGGATGGTATCGATGGGTGTGGTTGGTGCAATGATCTCGACCAATGTGAGTGGCAAAGTCATTGCCATGTGGATGCCGATTCTGGTGTTCTTTGCGATGGGCTTCGAACACTCTGTCGTCAACATGTTCCTGTTCCCCTCTGCGATGATCATGGGCGGCAATTTCTCGGTTGCCGATTACTTCATCTGGAACGAAATCCCCACGGCACTGGGTAATCTGGTGGGTGGTATTGCGTTTACCGGTCTGACTTTATATACCACCCATATCAAGACCGGGGCAAAACGCACGATTGGTTAATCTGTATTTTTAAACTATAAAAGCCTCAGCCTCAATGGAGGCTGGGGTTTTTTTGGTATAGAGACATGTCGACGCAGCTAAAAATATCGGTAGGCCAACATTCTGATAAAGGTCGTAAGGCGATCAATCAGGATTTTTACGGTGCGTATTTGCCGCAGGAACCGCAGTTAAGTACCAAGGGTATCGCCGTGGCACTGGCCGATGGCATCAGCAGTAGTGAAGTCAGCCAAATCGCCAGTCAGGCGGCCGTGGTCAGTTTTCTGGAAGATTATTTTTGTACGTCGGAAACCTGGTCGGTAAAAAAATCCGCTCAGCGCGTCTTGATGGCGATCAATTCATGGCTGTTCTCACAGACACGACAGAGCCAGTACCGTTTCGAAAAGGATAAAGGCTATGTCTGTACCTTTAGTGCAATGGTACTCAAGTCCACCACCGCACATATTTTTCATTTAGGTGATACCCGCATCTACCGGCTGAATGACAACACCCTGGAACAATTGACCGACGATCACCGCTTGTGGATTTCGCAGGAAAAAAGTTATTTAAGTCGTGCATTGGGTGCCAACGCCCAGCTTGAAATCGACTATAAAACGCTGTCGATGGAAAGGGGCGATGTCTTCGTGTTCGCCACCGACGGTGTGTACGAATATGTCAAAGCAGCGTTCATGATGAATGCTATCGATGAATATGATAATGATCTGGATGTGGCGGCCAAGGCGATCGTTGATGAGGCTTATGCGCAAGGCAGTACGGATAATCTGACCATGCAAATTGTCAGGGTTGATACATTGCCCGATCACGATGCCGATGAAATCCTGCAACAGTTAACCGAGTTGCCATTCCCACCGATCCTGGAAGCCAGAGCGATCCTTGATGGTTACAAGATTCTTCGGGAAATACATGCCAGCAGCCGCAGTCATGTGTATCTGGCGATGGATACGGAGACGAATACTCAGGTTGTGCTCAAGACACCGTCTATCGATCTGCAGGGCGATCCTGCCTATCTGGAACGGTTTTTGATGGAAGAATGGATCGCCCGGCGTATCAACAGTCCGCATGTACTTAAGCCCTGCGAACAGACCCGTAAACGCAACTTTCTTTATATTGCAACAGAATACGTTGAAGGCCAGACCCTGGCGCAGTGGATGATTGATCATCCCAGGCCGGATTTGGAGACCATGCGTGGCATCGTGGAGCAAATTGCCAAAGGCTTGCGTGCGTTCCATCGGCTGGAGATGTTGCATCAGGATCTGCGACCCAACAATATTATGATCGACAATACCGGTACCGTGAAGATCATCGATTTCGGTTCAACCCGTGTCGCCGGGTTATTGGAAATTGCTACACCCATCGTGCAGCATAATATACTGGGTACTGCGCAATATACTGCACCGGAATATTTTCTGGGTGAGGTCGGTACTGTCCAATCGGATCTGTTTTCGTTGGGAGTCATTGCCTATCAAATGCTGACGGGTCGATTACCGTATGGGGCACAGGTAGCAAAAATCAAGAATATGGCCGAGCTGAAAAAGTTACAGTACGATCCGATCCTGGAAGATCGACGCGATATTCCCGTCTGGATCGACGAAGCCTTACGCAAGGCTGTTCATCCCAATCTCTATAAGCGTTATGAAGAATTATCCGAGTTTGAGTTTGACTTGCGACATCCTAATAAGGCTTTCCTGCAAAGGACACGGCCACCCTTGATTGAAAGAAATCCGGTGGCGTTCTGGAAAGGGATAGCTTTTATTTTGTTAATTATTATTTTAATACAGTATTTATATCATTAGTAATTCAATTGCTCAATTTCAATCTGGTTGCGACGGTTGGTTGCTGGCCTGTTGCATGAGCAACGAAGTCATTTCATCTGCAGGTGTGGGCTTGTAATAATAAAAACCCTGGACGAAATTACAGCCGCTGGAACGTAAAACATCAATTTGCTGTTTGGATTCCACGCCTTCAGCGATGACTTCCATGTTCAATGCCTGGGCCATGGCAATGATTGAGAGCGTCAGGGTGGTCGCCTGAGTATCGGCAGGGATATCGTGAATGAAGGATCGGTCAATTTTCAAGGTGTGTACGGGGAAACGCTTTAGGTAACCAAGCGAGGAGTAACCAGTACCAAAATCATCGATGGCAATGCGTACGCCCATGGTTGCAAGTTCACTGAAAATCAATTTCGTATTGATGCGCAAATCCATCAAGAGACTTTCGGTAATTTCCAGCTCCAATTCGTCAGGAAGCATGCCGGTACTGATGATAATTTTATTAATGCTGTCGACAAAATCAGCCTGCATGAATTGGCGGCTTGATATATTTACCGCTAATCTGGCCGGGGAGATGTTCATGCCACGCCACTGCTTAAATTGAGCGCAGGCTGTACGTAAAACCCAATCACCAATGGGTTCGATCAAACCGCATTCCTCAGCGATTGGTATGAACTGATCAGGGCGGACGAATCCCAATTCCGGATGGTTCCAGCGAATTAATGCTTCCACGCCAACTAGCGAGCCAGTACGAAGATCGATCTTCGGCTGGTAATACAGGGTGAATTGCTCGCGCGACAATGCATGCCGCATGGCGGTTTCCAGTTCCATGCGCCGCATGATTTCCTGGTTCATGGTGTCTTCGAAAAACATATACCTGCCACGGCCCCGTTCTTTGGCGTGATATAAAGCCGCATCGGCGTGTGCCAGTAGCGTCTTGCCATCGTTTCCATCGGCGGGATAAACGGCAATACCGATGCTGATATTGACAAAGATTTCACGGGATTGAATTTGAAAAGGGCGAAGCATGCCCTTGCTGATATTGTCAGCAAGTGAAATAGCATCTGTACCGCTGGATATATTCGTCAGTAAAATAGCAAACTCATCGCCGCCAAGTCGTGAAATGATATCGGCAGGACGCGCATAATTTCTCAAGCGTTCTCCGACCTCCAGCAATAACTTGTCGCCTCCGGTATGACCCAATGTATCATTTATGTTCTTGAATCTGTCCAGATTGATATAAAGCAAGGCAGCGTGTTCATTTCTGCGTGTTGCATTATTAATATATTCGTCCAGTCGTTCATTGAATAGCTTTCTGTTTGGCAGGCCGGTTAAATGATCATAGTGAGCCTGGTGGTAGAGTTTTTCATCCCGGTCGGTGGTTGCCAATGCAACACCCAGGCGATCAATAATGCCATGTGCACAGCCGGCATCCTGACTATTGACGACGGAATTGGTGCGATATCCCAGGCTGAAAATTGCCCGGAGTTTTTCGTCAACTCGAATCGGGCAGATTCGCGCGGTTACGATGCCATATTTGGCAAGCGGCTCGAGAATATGCCATGCCTGTGTTTTGAGGTCGACTAATCGGGATTCCCCCTGTGCAAGCAGTTTATCCGCTTCGGCGGTGGGAATGACTGTTTTTTCAATATAGGGAGTGGTTCTTGCGGCCATCTCTTTTATATAGGTGAAGCCAACTTCAGGACTGGTTTTGTCGACTAGTGTGATAGCGATAAAATCGCATGGAATAATATTTTTAGCTGAATCAAATATTCTGGATATGACCACGTCCATGTCCGGATAAGTTAACAACAGCGTATCTATTTCAGAGAGTATTTCCAGTTCGCTGAATTGTTTTTTCAGTCTGTCAGCCATGGTGTTGAATGAGTCGGCCAGTTCCTTGAACTCGTCATCACTTTTTACATCAACCACTTCACCAAATTCATAATTGGCAAGTCGCCGCGTTGCCATAACCAGTTGTTTTAATGGCAGCATGCTTCTGCGGATTTGCATCATGCTTAGCAACAAGACAACCAGAATCGAAAAAGCGATGACTCCGGGGAAGAATTTACGGAAGGCATAAACCGGTGACAGCGCTTCCGTTTCTGGTTTGCTGGTTATGATCTGCCAGGTTTTTCCGGTAAACCTCGATTGAGTAAACAAATCCCACGCGACTGCCAGATTTTTACCTTCGTTGCCTGTCCAGGTGATTGCACGCACTTCCTCCCGCGCACCGGATTTTTTGAACTGGTTTAGTAATATATTTGAGTCTGGATAGGGACAAAAAAGCACGATACCGGATGAGTCAGTAACACAAATGAAGGAAGCGAACGGCAGGTTATCCTTGTCGCCCCACAGAAAGTTATTATTTAATTCAGCCAGTATACTAATTGTTGTATTGTTCTTATCTAACGTAATAACACGTCGTAAATAAACCCGGACAATCCCTGCGTTGTCAGACTTGCTGTACAAAATGGTCTTGTGATCTCTGTCCGGGGCAATCTCGATTTTACCCGAACCATTCTCCTTGAGTATTTCTATGGATAAATTATCAATCTGGCTGTCATACTTCTGACGTTCACTGCTTATGCGCGCTTTTGCCAGGCTTGCAAGATTCCGGTTTGGATCTTTCCAGTAGGTACTATCGATTTGATCGGCAATGTTATGTATTTTATTATCGATAACGAGTAATCGATCCAATACCGACATGCCATAGAGTTTTGCTTCACGTTGCAGTTCTTTATGTGATTGGTCGAGCAGCAGGTCGTTGATATAGGTAAACGCAAAAACGGCTGTCAGTATGATAGGGATCAGCGCGGACAGGAAAAACAGCAGAATGACACGCCGGGCAACTTTGTTGTGTATTAATCCGAGCCTGGATGCCATATTTAATTCGGGCGACTAATAGTTACTGGCTTCGCCGACATAGCCACCATTATTTGCACGCACGATATCATCACGGCTGGAGCTGGCGGTTAATGGCGATGCACTTTGGCCGTCAGGACCACTGCTGTAGAGGTCATAGTCGGTGTTTAATGGGACAAGGTTGTGGTCTTTACGTACCTTGCCGAGATTTGAGGTCGTAGTGATATTGAGATAATGGTAGGGATGGCCCCATGGATCCAGAAAATTACTCATTCCCACATCTGCCAGGGAATTCGGGTATTGCTGGTTGTCATCATGATAATTATTAATGGCCAGGCTTATCATATGAATTTGTTGAATTGCTGTGGATACTTTGGCGGCCTTGATGTATCCATTGTATGCAACGGATGCGATTCCTGCCAGGACAGCCAGTATCGCCACTGCCACCATTAATTCTATCAAAGTAAGTCCGCGATATTTGGCACTGTGCGCTTGTGGCATAAGATCAATCTAATTATGGCTCATGATTATTATTACTAGTATTAAGCACGGCGCAACCAGTTCGCCGTCAAGCATCCCGTAACGCGTATATACTCAGGGAAGCTCAACTCGTTGCCATAGCCGGCTTGAATTGGAGCCGTCACGATACCAACGAAAAAAACTACTATTCATAAGTATAATACGAATATGGAAAATTGCTTAAATAATATAACATCCTAACTCATTGATAATTATATGATTATTATACGTGACGACTTGTGACCGTGGGATGAGAGGGACATTAAGGACAGGAAAAGCCAGACCGCGGCGATATCATTAACCCTCAGCCGCCCTTTATCGCTAGCTTACTGATTAACACTCGAATGGATGTATTTATATGTATCGTACCCTCAGCTCGGAAAAAAACTGTCGACACGATCGTATCACTGGCAGCCCGAATCCAGGAACGCTTTCCCAAAGCACCGCCCGTGCGGCGCAACATGTTGATTCATGCCGATGAACGCAACGAATAAAGAGAATCCCATTGCCCGCCTGCAATCGCTCTGGCAATGTTTACAAGGCGTGCCCGGCGGTAACTGGTTATTCAGTCGCATTCTGGGTTGGATTATTCCCTATACGGGTACAATTGGTGCGGATGTAAAAATGTTGCGGCCGGGTTATGCGCTAATTCAACTGCGGGATCGCCGTCGGGTGCGTAATCACTTGCGATCCATCCATGCGCTGGCGCTGGCGAATCTGGGTGAACTCGCCAGTGGCCTCGCGATGTTAGGCACCTTACCCGCGGGGACGCGTGGCATCCCAACAGCGCTATCGATTGAATTTCATAAAAAAGCCCGCGGCTTATTGCTGGCAGAAAGTCACTGTACTCCACCAACCGTGACCGAAGATACCGACTTTAATGTTTACGCGGAGATTCGCGATAGCGACGGCGATACGGTGGCGCGTACCACGGTGAAATGGCGGCTGGGTCCCATCCCCGTGAAACCATGACATCGTCATACACGGATCAGTTTATACAACACACGGGCATTGCCTTGCCGATCATTTGTGGACCGATGTATCCATGCAGTAATCCCGAACTCGTGGCGGCGGTATCCGCAGCAGGTGGACTGGGGGTGGTGCAACCGATTTCACTGACCTATGTGCATGGCTACGATTTTGTGAAAGGTCTGCAATACATTCGCACGTTGACCCGTAAACCCATCGGCATGAACGCGCTGATCGAGCAAAGCAATCAACGTTATCATCAACGTATGGTGCAATGGGTCGAGCTGGCACTGCAGGAAGGCGTGCGATTTTTTATTACCTCACTCGGCAAGCCTGACTGGGTTGTCCAACGCGTGCATGCGGCGGGCGGGGTGGTCTATCACGACGTGACTGAAACCAAATGGGCGCAAAAGGCCATGGACGCCGGAGTGGACGGTTTGATCGCGGTAAATAACCGCGCCGGTGGCCATGCGGGAGCACGCTCCATGCAGGTTTTATACGATGAGTTGCAATCCTGCAATTTGCCATTGATCTGTGCCGGTGGCATCAGTACGCCGGAGGAGTATCAACAAGCACTGCGAATGGGATATGCCGGTATCCAGATGGGCACCCGTTTTATTGCCACCAGCGAATGCAATGCGCCAATGCTATACAAGCAAGCCATCGTTAATGCAAAAGAAATCGATATCGTATTGAGCGAGCGTGTCAGCGGCACACCGGTTTCATTAATCCGTACACCGTTTATTGATCGAATGGGTTTAAAGCCCACTCGTTTTGAACAATGGATGCTGCATGGCCAGCAGCGTAAGTATCTGATGCGCACAATCTATATGCTTAAATCCCTGTGGAAATTGAAACAGGCGGTGCTGGATAAAACCGGTTCACGTGATTACTGGCAGGCGGGTAAGAGTGTGGCCGGAATTAATTCAATTGATTCAGTGAAAGATATTCTGCCGCGGTTTGCAAAGGACAGTAGTATATTACGCTAGAGGGTAATATTTAATTTAACAATCGATCATGGCATGATAAATCAGGCAGCGCAGCGATGAGCGTATTCCATAAAAGCTGGAAGGCACTGATATCGGTAGTCGGCTGGCTGATCGTTTATTTGATTCTGGTGTTGGCGCCGTTACTGGTATTATTGATTGGGCCGCGTCCACCCGCAGCCGGTTTCTGGTGGGATTTTTCCATGGCGCTGGGATTTGCTGCGATGGCAATGTTGAGCGTGCAGTTCTTTTTGACGGCGCGATTCCGCCGAGCCACTGCGCCATTTGGAATTGATATCATTTATAGTTTTCATCGCTATCTCGCGCTGATCATCCTCGCCCTGGTATGGCTGCACTATTTTATCATTCGCATCAACAATCCATCGGTGCTCGGTTCTGCCAATCCACTCGAGGCCACCGGATATATGAGCGCCGGTCGTGCTGCACTGATACTCCTCATGCTAATTGTTTTTACATCAATATGGCGTAAGCCATTGGGAATTCATTATGACGCGTGGCGATTGTTGCATATCGGTTTATCGGTAACGCTATTTCTGTTAGCGCTGGGTCATATCGAGGGTGTGAACAATTATATTGCTGCACCAATCAGACACAACTTGTGGACAGGGTATACGCTCTTCTGGTTGTTGCTATTGATTTATGTGCGCATAATCAAACCCTGGCGAATGTATAACAAACCTTATCGTGTGATCGAAGTTCGACAGGAACATGGCAATACGCGCACGCTGGTCGTGGAAGCGCAAGGCCATGCTGGCCTGTGTTTTATGCCAGGCCAGTTCGCCTGGCTGACATTGCGAAAATCTCCCTGGCGGGTGAAAGAACATCCATTTTCCATATCATCCACAGCAGCCTGTTCCAATCGGCTTGAATTCACGATTAAGGATCTGGGAGATTTTACCCATACGATAAATCAAACTTGTCTGGGTGAGATTGCCTATATTGACGGTCCATACGGAATATTTACTGTCGATCGATATCCGGCTGCGCCGGGTTTTATATTTATTGCCGGCGGGGTGGGTGTGGCACCGGTCATGAGTAATTTGCGGACAATGGCCGATCGTCAGGATCAACGGCCGGTGACATTGCTCTATGGCAATCGTTGTTGGGAGAATGTCATTTTCAGGGAAGAACTGGATGTACTGAGGGGGCGCCTGAATTTACAACTGGTGCATATCATTCAGGAGCCATCGCCAGACTGGCATGGTGAAACCGGGATGATTTCGCCGCCATTGTTACAAAAAATATTGCAGCCCGAGACACGGCGCTTTGAATATTTTCTGTGTGGTCCTAAAGCAATGAGTGAAACTGTGCAGGCCGAGTTACACGCCATGCAAGTGCCTCTGGCACACATCCACTATGAAATGTTCGATATGGTATAGGTAACAACAATGAACCGACGCGAGCTATGGGCAAGAAATATAGCGGTTCTTACCGGTGTAGTGGTGCTGCTGGTTGCAGCACTATTTGCCAGATTACAAAATCCCGCACCCGCAGCAGACGATATCTCAAAAGACAATGCCGGAGAATTTGTTGAGCCAATCCTGCCCTTGGCAAATAACTCCGTAAAAATAGCGATTGGCAAAAATATATTTGAAACTCAGGGTTGTCCGCACTGCCATGCGATAGCCGGCCAGGGCAATCCCCGTCTGCCTCTGGATACGGTAGGCAGCCGCCGCTCAGCCACCGCTATTCGCCAATGGATAATTGCCGGTGATGAGGTGAAAGGCCAGATATCTGCCGGTATTGTTCAGGTGAAACAGTCATATCGACGTCTCCCCGCCGATGAGCTTGATGCGTTGGTTATCTATTTACAGTCCATTGCGGCCAAATCCAGGCCAGTTACCAAGGGGTAACGCTCGGGCTGGTAGATGAATCATGGTCAACATCTTGGGGGGTAAACATGTATCATCAGGTGATTGAGTTCCCATATTTCCTGAGTATCATATTCAACTACGCCACAACGTGTAGATAAGACACCGATCTGTGTCTATGCTACATACATACTTTATTAAACGATGAGATCGCGACTTTGGAACTGACCCCCTATTTAAAATTGATGGTTGAGAAAGACGCTTCCGATCTGTATTTCACAACCAATGCCAGAGTAAATATCAAGATCAGTGGTGTAACCAGTCCCATCGGCAAGAATGTCTTGCCGGCGGGCACTGTGCGTGAAATGTTGCCGAGTATTTTGAGTGAAAAACAACTTGCGGAATTTGATGAGGAGATGGAACTGGACACCGCCTTCACGGTGGAAGATCTCGGTCGTTTCAGAGTCAATGTGTTTCGCCAGCGTGGTGACGTGGCGATGGTGATCCGCCAGATCAAGGCAAAAATTCCGGATATCGATACCTTGCTTTTACCGGAACTGGCTAAAACTCTCGTTATGGAAAAACGTGGCCTGATTATCATTGCCGGAGCCACCGGTACGGGCAAGTCCACCACAGTGGCGTCGATGCTGGATTACCGTAATACCAATAAAACAGGCCATATCCTCACCATTGAAGATCCCATCGAGTTTATTTACGAGCATAAGAAATCCATCGTGAATCAGCGCGAGGTAGGAATCGATACCAAGTCGTTTGACGAAGCCCTGCGCCGCGCCATGCGTGAAGCACCGGATGTCATTATGATTGGTGAGATCCGTGATGCCGACACGATGAAGCAGGCGTTGTCCTATGCGGATACCGGGCATTTATGTATTGCAACCCTGCACGCCACCAATGCCGTGCAAACCATGGAGCGCATCAACAGTTTTTTCCCGGTGGCGAATCGCGATCAGTTATATATGGATATGTCTTTGAATCTGCGGGCGGTAGTCGCACAGCGCCTGCTGATCGACAAGCAGGGCAAACGTATACCGGCTACCGAGGTACTGGTCAATGAACCACAAGTGAAAAGTCTGATCCGCGAGGGGCATATACATAAACTCAAGGATGTACTGGAAAAAGCTCCGCCGGAGAGCCCACTGCATTCATTCGATAATGACGTATTACGCTTGTTCAATGCCGGGATCGTCACCATGGAAGAAGCCTTGATTCACGCCGATGATCCTGAACATCTTAAAGTCAAGGTCCGGCTTGGTGGCGGTGGTTCGTCTGCTCCCGAAGATATTTATCATGTCTAGGAGCAGCCAGCAGCATAAATAGTGGGATTTTTAAAGAAAAATTGAATTTGACCGACCATAATATTCAATGGTTTTATCTTCTTCATCGAAACATTAACAAAAGGTAGTGAAAGACTATGCCGATTCGCACCGTGGTAAAGAGTACGTTGATCAGTCTGTTGTTCGTATATAGCCTGGCAGGCACGACTGAGGTAATGGCTAAAGATGCTGCTTCATTCAATATTGTCGAGTTTAATCATATTCTCGAGGCGATCAATCAGGCCAAGATACCGGAAAATGTTAAAGACCAACTCTATCGCGACATGAAGACCAGCATGATTGAAAATGTGCGTGAAGCGAAGATACCGGAAAACGTCAAGCGCCAGCTTATACAGGATCTCGAAAGCGCAGCCAGAAAATGATTTGCTTCGAACGAGGCTTAGTACGATTCGCTCCAGGTGATGTTGTGCTCAAGTTGGTCGATCTTGTTTTTTTGTTCGTCGATAATAACCTTGACGACATCCGCGATCGAGATCATGCCAATCAACTCATTTTCGAGCACTACCGGCAAATGCCGAAAGTGGTGTTTGGACATGATGCGCATGCATTCATCGATACTGGTTGCAGGTGAGATGTAGCATACGTTGACCGTCATGATTTCCATGACACGGGTGTGTTTGGATGCACGATCCTGCAAGACCACTTTACGGGTGTAATCACGCTCGGAAAAGATGCCAACCAGTTTACCGTTCTGCACAACCGGCAAGGCACCGATGTCTTTGTCGGACATTAACTTGATAGCGTTATATACCGTATCTTCTGGTGAGACTGCCCAGACGTGGAAACCCTTGTCGGCCAATAGTTTTTCAACCGTTGCCATGCTGAATATCTCCTGTTGCTTAAGCCTTACTAATATAGAGGCAAATAGCTCGTTTGTTGATAACCTCTATATCGACGGCAAACTGGAAAGCGTTAAGTCAAATTTACAATGAATAGAAATCATCGGATGGTTTTGCTGTAATGTTCACTAATGTCGAACCGAATCACCAACAATCTTGCCTGTCCGCTCGATGGCTTGCCATTAATTCTGCATATCAGGCAGGTAGTGTGCGCGAATGGTCATAGTTTTGATGTCGCACGCCAAGGTTACATCAATCTATTGCCGGTGCAGCATAAGCATTCGAAACATCCAGGTGACAGTGAGGCGATGGTTCGTGCCAGAACCGAGTTTCTGAATAGTGGCGCATATGCACCGATAGCCGCAAAGTTAACTGCAATTACCCATGAGCTGATTGTTGAGCAGCAGGTTGCTGCGTACTACCTGCTGGATGCCGGTTGTGGCGATGGTTATTATCTGGCACAGCTATTCGCAACACTGCAACAACAAGCAATTCAACGCGAGGTAACATTACTTGGTCTGGATATTTCCAAGCCAGCCATCATTGCTGCAGCAAAGCGCAGCAAGCAGATTACCTGGCTGATAGCCTCAAATAAACATCCGCCATTGTTACCCGCGAGTATCGATTGCATAGTCTGTATGTTCGGCTACCCAATGTATGCCAGTTTTAAACCTTTGCTTAAACCAGGCGGAACAATCATCCTGGTTGAAGCAGGGCCTAATCATCTGCTGGAATTACGTGAAATAATTTATCCAAGTGTTAGCCAATCACCGCCACCTGAGCTGGCGGCCGCCGCAGCGGTTGGCTTTACTCTAAAACATGAGTCCTGTTTGACTTATCGCGAGACATTAGCATCAAATGCACAGATCATGAATCTGTTGATGATGACACCGCATTTCTTTCGTGCCAGTCAAACGGGTAAACAGGCGGCGATGCAATTAAATACTATCGAGCTGACCATTGATGTGGTGTTCCGGGTATTGGTCCAGGCGTCGGTATAATAAAATCAGGCAACCTCATGCCGAGGCTGCCTGACTGTCTGATTATTTAAGACCCATGCAATTTGCATAATAGGTCACGGTGGCTGGCCAGTCGGAGAAAATCCCGAGGATTTTTACCTTTTGCGCCAGCACATCCAGTGCTATGTACATATCGCTGTCTTTCTTGATGGCCTTGCCTTGCGGATCGAACAGATAGTACCAACCGGCTTTGGATGCGCCTTGGCGCAAATCCGCGCGTTCGAAGGTCCAGGTGATGATTTCCAAACCAGCCTTCCTGATATCCATGGCGTATGCAGATGGAACAACTTCATTCGCATCGTTTACGGCCAGTAAGGCCCACATCGGTGGAGCTATGATTTGCACGCCTTGTTTTTTCAGCGTCTTCAGTTCGCTAAAGCTCAGGCGCGCGATGGGTGGCGTCACTGTCGGATCGATACTGTCCAGATAGACGGCCTGTTTGCCGAATGCCGGATCATTCTTGATCCAATAGAGGATGTCGTCTTTATTGAACGATTGCGCCCACACGTCTTGGGGATCAACACCGGCTGTAACGAGTTCATCTATAAACTTCTGCGCATAGCCCGCCTGATTGCCAAAAATAGCATTGACACGATCCTGATGTTCGGCGCTTTTCAGTTCGGGAGTATGTTTTACACCAAGTGATTTATTGAGTTCGATGCTCTCTTTGAAACTCATCACGTGGGCATGACCGGTATACATGTCGGTACGCCAGTTGGCGGTGCCAGCGAGATACCCTGCTGCGGTAGTTGCGCCGGGAACACTCGAATCCATTTTAGGTTTGAGGGTCTTGAACTCGCTGAGAGTGATATCGCTGGTACAACATTTTGGTGCCGGATTCTGGCCAGGACCAGTCCAGGGTACCGTGCATTGGTTATTCAGTTCGGTGGTAACAATGTTGGTCGTCGTGTGTAAATCACATTCGCTATGACGACACACCAGTTCGCCGTCTTTGGTGAAAGTCACATCGCACTCGACGATACCGGCGCCCATGCGCGCACCGCCACGGTAGGACGTATCGGTATGTTCAGGGAAGGCCAGTGCGCCACCACGGTGAGCAATGGAAAAGTCAGTTTTATAAAAAGGTCCGTTCTGGCACTGCATCAGTCGATCTTTTAATTTTCCTTCGTCCATGCCTTCTACCAGATAGAAAGGTCGAGGACCGAGCTGTATATTTTCGTTTTGGGTATCGTCGTTGTTGTGATGCCAGTCGGCATGTGCAGATGTGATTAATGTCGACGTTAAGGCCAAGGCCACAGCGATTATTTTTATTACTTGCATTGTCAGACTCCCTGCAGGTTATAGTGGATTTGAGTTGGTATTAATATGGGCTGGCGAATAGCCCAATTGACTGATGAACAATGACAGTGAATTGTGTAAGTTTGATTGCAGCCAGGTTTAATAGAAATGAAAAGGGCAAAGGATTGCCGTACTGGTGACGGTAATGACTTGTATGAATGATGCTGTCAGTAGCCGGCCGTTTGTTGCGAATGAGTCTCGTTTTACGCATTAAACCCTCCAGGTTTGCTTTTGATGTAATGAATGCATATAGAAATGCTGATGAGGTCACAAAAAAACAGGAATATTTCAGTTAATTCTGCCGCTATAAATAAGGTATTAATAACAGACATACTCGCATTTCTATGATCAGCATTCGCTACAAAGCACTTATCCCCATGGGTTTGCTGGCAGGGCTGCTTCTGACGATTGTTGCGATTGCGGTGTTTGCACTTTCACAAGTAATGACAATCAACCAAAGCCTGGCAGGCCGTTATTATGAAATTGAAGAGATACGACAGATTGAGGTGGGTGTCAGCAAACTGGTGATTCCGTTCATCTCCTATCTTGAAACCGGGG
>JAHECZ010000103.1 GCA_024641475.1 Gammaproteobacteria bacterium | reverse complement strand
GGGAAGGCATGCAGATAACTCAGGCTGGAATAACCGGTGCCAAAGTCATCGATCGCAATTCGAAAACCGTGTTCCCTGAATTTTTGCAGTATCAGCAGGGCGGTCTCCGGGTTATCCATCAGGATACTCTCGGTAATCTCAAACTTGATGTTAGCCGATGACAGCTGGTGAGTTTTGAGAGTATCGAGCACGTGGTTCAGAATATCAGGGAAGATAAACTGCTTGGCCGACAGATTGATACTGATAAAAAACCCCGGATTATCGACGAACAGTTGTGGCAGCTCGTTTTGAAGTGTCTTTAATTTACGACAGGCGTTATCGATGATCCAGTCGCCCATCGGCTTGATGAGGCCGGTCTGTTCCGCCAGGTTAATAAACTGATTCGGTGGCACCATCCCGCGTTCCGGGTGCTGCCAGCGAATCAGGGATTCAAAACCGATAATCTTGCCGGAGGCGGTATCAACGACAGGCTGAAAGTGCAGCTCAAATTCTTCATTTGTGAGGGCGCGGGTCAGTTCGTTTTCGGACTTGACCAGATAAACTGTTTCATTGCGTGCATCGAGAAATTTGTTGCTCTGGCGATGATGAGCGGCAAGATAGTTTGGCGTGACAACCTTGTGCAGCAAACGATGATTGGTTTTGCGCAGATTGTGCAAAATCGTATGCATAAAAAGATTGACCAGCGGATGGGCCTTGTCAAAGGCCTTTTCAAACAGGCCGCGCTCAATAACAATCACCTCGGTCGGCTCGATGACGGTGATCGTCGCCGAACGGGGGGTGTCATCAATCAACGCCATCTCGCCGAACAGGTCCCCGGCTTCGTAGATCGCCAGCACCAGCTTTTCATTGTTGCGCGTGATCGAAACCTCAACCTTGCCCTGTTCAATAATATAGGCCGTCGTGCCTCGTTCACCATCTTTAAAGATAATGTCACCGGGCTGGTAGGCGTGGGTAAATGAGGCAAGTGTAGTCATGGTCCAGTGTATCGATGTTCCGTGCAATTGAATTACGGGCTTGGTGGAACACCGCATAAATTGGCTATGCTTGTGTGCCTTTATCAGGGGTGACCCAATATTATGTCGGCTGTAGGACCGCAGGGTTGAATAAATGATGGTTAATTTCCTGCTGGAATAGACGAAGTGTCCTTACTTTGGACGGGGGCAGGAGGGGGGTGGAAGGAGTTAATTTGCTAGTGAATACCGGAAGATCAAGCCTTAAGGGTGCCATCGATATAAAACCAGCGTCCCCGTTCTTTAACAAAACGGCTGTTCTCATGCAGGCGATGTGCCTTGCCATTAATCTTATAGCGAGCAATAAACTCCACACGGCCATCCGAATCGTGTGCCTCGCCCGATGTGCTTGCCAGGACCTTGAGGCCGATCCACTGGCTGGCGGGTTCTGACTCAAGATGCAGCTGTTGTGGCCGCGTTGAGCTATGCCAGGTCGACAGCAAGTAGGACTCATCACCCACGACATAGGCGGTGTAGCGCGAGCGCATCAGTTGTTCGGCTGTTGCTGCATAGATGTCGCCCTTCAGGCAGGGTTCACAGCAACGGGAGAAATCTTTATCGGAGCCACACGGGCAGGGTTTATGCATGATTGAAACCAGAATCGCAATTTGAAATAGAGCAACAACTCGAAATTTCCATGGAAAACATCGTGGAAATGTACCGTCAATAGATATTTATCTACATGGCATGCCAAAGGCCAATGCCAGTTTAAATTTAACAACTGCACAAGCGCGGGCAGATTGTCCTCAGTTCATATTTGAGTGGCTGTCGTATTATTACTTAGCGTCATCACTTAAAGCTTCTTCATATTCGTCGAGAAAGTGATAAAGCGAACTATCGACAACTTTAACTGCACCATCCAGTAAATGGCAACGTCCACCGCCTGGTAAAATACGGCATAGATCTACCAGATTATCCAGATCGGATTGCGAACCTTTACCCGTATCTATTTCTCCCAGTAATTGGGACATATAGTATGTTCCCGTTTTACAGGCCGGGCATTGGCCGCATGATTCTTCGGCAAAAAAATCCACATACTGCGCGACACGTTTAACAATGCCTGTGCCACGAGATACCACTATCATCGCGCCGGTACCGAGTGATGAACGTCTCTCCGAAACAGATTTAAAATCCAGATTAACGTCGAGATCTTTCTCAGTCAGAATGGTATTTGATGGGCCGCCGGTAAACACTGCCTTTAGTTGTTTTCCTACCAGCATACCCTGCCCATATTTATATATAAGCTCGGTTAAAGGGGTTCCCATGGGTAATTCATAAACGCCGGGTGAAAGCACGTCACCGCTTAAGCTGTATATTTTTGTTCCGCTCGCCTCACCTATACCTAAATCGCGATACCATTGAACGCCTTTACGCAGAATATGCGGGACGTTACATAAGGTTTCTATATTGTTAATCAAGGTTGGAAAACCATGAACACCTGAAGTCGTCGGGCGCGGCTCTTTACCTCTTGGGAAAGGAAACTTGCCCTCTACTGCCTCTATGGCTGCTGTTTCTTCCCCGGCAATATAGTGTCCACTACTGGCGACGATTGTGTATTTTACGGATAGCCCTTGTTGTACCGAATTACTGTAAACATCAGACGCAAGCCATTTCTCTAGGGCGATTTCCATTACGTCATGACAGGTTTTCAGATGAGGATTGATATAAAGGACAATGTTATTGATGCCGCAGGCTAACGCAGTAATCGTAGCACCTTCAATTAACTGAAAAGGCGTTTCTTCCAATAATACTCGATCTTTAAAGGTGCCCGGCTCATCTTCATTACCGTTACATATCAAATATTTTTCAGAGCTTGTCTGATCGGCAATGGCCTGCCATTTTATATAGGTTGGAAAACCGCTGCCGCCAAGCCCTAGCAAACCCGCTTCGTTTATTATAGAAATAATGCCGTCTGGATTAGCGAGAGCATTTTTCAGACCTTGCCCACCCCAGGCATTTTTCCATAGGGTGTAGTCCGCACCTGTCCGACTCTTTTTGTGTAACAGAACCTGATTGAGCTGTTCTTCCATCATTTACTCTTTTGATTTTTATGCAGTCCGGAATAATCCGAATCGGTTTCAAATTTTGCATAGGCGGGAAACAACATGGGACCTTTTGTGTCCATGGGCATATCGGCCAGCGTCAGCTCTCTACGCAATCGGCTTAAATGTTCGATGGTGATTTTTCCAAAGGGTCTTCTTGGCGAATGCTTGGCCGCATGAACACCTGCACGGCGACCGAAACTGATTATTTCCAGAAGTGAATTACCCATTAAACGATTCCGGCCATGAATGCCGCCACTCACTTCACCTATACAATACAAACCCTGAACATTGGTTTGCCCGTGTTCGTCAATGATAACCCCGCCATTCTGATAATGAAGCGTTGGATAAATAAGCATGGGTTGCTGACGTGGGTCGGTGCCACATTTGTTGCCTAATTTAATGAGTTTAGGAAACCGAGCGGCAAAAATACCGGGGTTATTCATCTCTAATCCCGGGGTATCAATCCATATCCCTTTTATGCCATTGCCTGCATCGACGCCACGACCTTCCGCGCATTCGCGCATGATTGCAGCCGCAACTTTATCTCTTGGGAGTAACTCATCAACAAAGCGTTCTCCCCGGGCATTTAACAAGTAGGCGCCCGCAGACCTGACGCCTTCGGTAATTAAGGTGCCAGATAAATGTTGCGGATAGGCCAGGCCAGATGGATGATATTGGAACGAATCAAGATCGCGCAGCTTTGCGCCTAGCCGATAGGCCAGTACCAGTCCATCACCGGTTGCGCCGAAATGATTTGAGGTGGGAAAGCCATTCAAATGTAAACGGCCTATTCCCCCCGTTGCGATAATGACAGATTTGGCTTTTACCAGCTTATAACGGTTCTCGTGCAAATCTGACAGTACGGCGCCGGTACAATGACCATCCTCATCGGATAGCAATTCTACGGTAGGCACATAATCCAGCACATCAATCTCACTGCTGCGCACGGCCTCCTTTAGCACGCGCATCATTTCAAGACCTGTATAGTCCCTGAAATAAGCCACGCGAGGAGCGGTTGTTCCGCCGGCCTTTCGCGTCAACAAATCACCATACTCGTCCATGTCAAACTGCATTCCCTGCTGTATCAGCCAACGAATAACATCAGGCGCACTCATTACCATTTCAGCGACGAGTTTGTTTTCAATCGGCCTGTGTGCACTACGTATCGTGTCATCATAATGCTGCTGAGGCGTATCATCTTTTTCGATAGAAACCTGAACACCACCCTCGGCCATAATGGTATTGCTGTCGCCTAGGCGTAACTTCGTGGCAATAAGTACACGGGCGCCGGTTTCCGCCGCGGTTAGCGCGGCAGCGCAGCCAGCCCCACCACCACCAATAATCAATATATCCGTCTCAATAACTTGTGCCCCCGCGAGGTCGGCTTCATCGATCCGGGCATCGGCCTGCAACATCTGGGCTAATTGAGCATGGCAAATATCACCCTTATTCGCGCCAACCTTAAGTTGAACACATGCATCTTGAAAATAATCCGGGTGATACTTTTCAAGTAGCCCCTCATAGTTCACATCAGGCAGCGGTCTTTCAGGGACCGCTTTATAGTTCGCCAAGGCTTCCTGGTATGAAATATTTTTACTCATATCAATTTCCTCAAGAAAGCATTAGATGACGACTTTAAGCTCACCCTTACGTAAGCGCTCAAGTCTGTTTATCAAATTAGACGGACGGGTATGCAGGTGAGAGGTGACTCGACGGGAAAAAATACCAACATGATTCGGGGCAATATTTTCCGGGCATGCGCTTTGGCAAAGGTCACACAACACGCACTCAATGAAAAGATCGCCTGCTTCTCTGAAACGTCCTTTGGCGGCGAGCAACACCCCTTTTTCGACATCGATACCCTTGGGGCAGGTTGTATTGCAACCACCACAATGGCGACAATTATCTGCTTCCGGGAAAATCGTATGAAAGTTGGCCTGTACCTCCCAGGAATTGCGTATATTTTCCAGTTTGTAATGTTGTTGTGCCGGCGTTGGAAAGGCTAAAAAATTGATCTGCATGCCTTCTTCGATCAGCACCTGGCAACCCAGTTCCGTCGTAATAGTTTTTGAATTATGCCGACGCACCAAAACCCT
>JAHECZ010000011.1 GCA_024641475.1 Gammaproteobacteria bacterium | reverse complement strand
ACGCATACCACTTTTTATAAATGGCGCGACAACAAGGGTCACTGGCAACTCAGTGACAGCCCTCCACCGCAAGGCATCGCTTTCGAAACCGTTGAGGTCAATGACAAAACCAATTTGCTGCCTTCCCAGGCCTTTACCGGCAAAAAAACACCGTAACCACCCAACGCAATTGCGCAGTAATTCAGACTTATTCATCATTCAGCCAGTGTGTTCTTGACGCTGAGTGCTTTACAATTCGCCTTTCACTATTCAACCAAACACGGTACCTATGCGCGCTTCTCAACTCCTGCTTGCCACCTTGAAAGAAACCCCTGCCGATGCGGAAGTCATCAGCCACAAATTGATGCTGCGTGCCGGCATGATCCGTAAACTCGCCGCCGGCCTGTATTCCTGGTTACCGTTGGGATTACGCGTGCTGCGTAAGGTGGAAAATATCGTGCGTCAGGAAATGAATCGCGCCGGTGCCCAGGAAGTATTGATGCCGGCAGTCCAACCTGCCGAATTGTGGCAGGAATCCGCTCGCTGGGAAAAATACGGCCCGGAATTGTTACGTTTAAAAGATCGCCATAAACGCGAATTTTGTTTTGGCCCGACGCATGAAGAAGTCATTACCGATTTAATTCGCAATGACATCCGCAGCTATCGGCAATTGCCGGCGACGTTCTATCAAATCCAAACCAAGTTTCGTGACGAAATCCGTCCCCGCTTTGGCGTCATGCGTGCCCGTGAATTTCTGATGAAAGATGCCTATTCATTTCACGTCGATCAGAACTCACTCAGTGAGACTTATCAGGTGATGCACCAGACATATTGCCGTATCTTCGATCGTTTTGGACTGGATTATCGTCCCGTGCATGCCGATACCGGTTCCATTGGTGGCAGTGTGTCACACGAATTTCATGTGCTGGCGGATTCCGGTGAGGATGCCATTGCATTTAGTAGCAGCGGTGAATATGCCGCGAATGTTGAGCTGGTTCCAACACTACCCGGCAAGTCACCACGCGCCGCAGGCAAAGCCACGTTACAGAAAATTGCCACCCCCGGCCAACATAGCATTACCGACATCAGCAGTTTTTTGAAAGTCACGCCGGCGCAATGCGTCAAAACACTGTTGGTCAAAGGCAATGATTCACCGGTAGTCGCACTGGTGTTACGCGGCGATCACGAACTCAATGCGATCAAAGCGGAAAAAATTCCAGCCATTGCCCAGCCATTGCGCTTTGCCAGTGAAGAAGAAGTTCGCCAGCATTGTGGTTGCACGCCAGGCTCGATTGGCCCGGTTGGTCTGACGATTCCCGTGTTAGTCGATCATGCCGCCGCTGCGTTGACCGATTTTGTGTGTGGTGCCAATAGCAGTGGTCATCATTTAACAGGAGTGAATTGGGGCCGCGATCTCGTTGAACCAAACAATGTTGATCTGCGGAATGTCCAGGAAGGCGATCCGAGTCCGGACGGTAACGGTACACTGCAAATCAAACGTGGCATCGAAGTAGGACACATCTTCCAACTGGGCAAGAAATACAGCGAAGCCATGCACGCCACTGTGCTCGATGAAAAAGGCCAGGCACTGACCATGACGATGGGTTGTTATGGCATTGGCGTATCCCGCGTGGTGGCGGCAGCTATCGAACAAAATAATGATGCCAAGGGAATTATCTGGCCCGATGCGATTGCGCCATTTCAAATTGCCATCATACCGATGAATTATCAACGTACCGATAGCGTGCGCCAGGCTGCCGATACGTTGTATCAGCAACTGACACAAGCGGGATACGATGTCTTGCTTGATGATCGCGGCGAACGCGCGGGGGTGATGTTTGCGGATTGCGAATTGATCGGCATTCCCCATCGCGTTGTCATTGGCGATCGCAGCCTGCAACAAGGCATGGTGGAATACAAACATCGCCGTGATGAGCAGCCGCAGGAGGTCAAACTCGCCGAAGCGGTTGACTTTCTGCAAAAAAAGATTAAAACCTGATTATACCGATTAATTTTCTCGCACCGGAACCTGACATGACGATACGTCAGTTACTGCAACTCAGCATGGTGAGTCTCACTGGAATTTTGGTGAGCTTGCCGGTATGTGCCGAGATCGATCACCAACCTGTCGACGCAACATTGCGTGAACTGGTCAAAACCGCCGTGACCACCAATGACACCTTTGTTGATCGCTATGACGCCGAAGTCTGGGTAGTGGATATGTCAACTCGCATGACGCGTTTTGTCCCTGATGATCAAAAACGTCTGGAATTACTCAAACAGATTCATTACGAAGCGGCGCGCGCCAAGCTGCCACCGGAATTGGTGCTGGCAGTGATCGATGTGGAAAGTCGATTTGATCGCCATGCGATCTCCCGCGCCGGTGCGATGGGATTAATGCAGATAATGCCGTTCTGGTTAAAAGAAATTGGCCGGCCTAATGAAAATCTATTCGATATCCGGACGAATCTGCGTATGGGTTGTACCATTCTGCGCTACTACATGGATATGGAAAAAGACAATATCACCCATGCCCTGGCGCGCTATAACGGCAGCGTCAATAGTTACAAATATACCAACCTGGTTTTTCGTGCGCTGGATAAGCGCTGGCAACGACGTTAATTTATCGGTATCAAGCAGTAACAAACCCGGCTGGTATGTCCACGTTAACGTCGACACAGATTACCGCAGCCACTTCTGCTGCTGCAGGGCCAACCCATAACCATTGCTGTAACTCATCGAGCGCTGCAGCGGTACCGCAGGCCATGACTTCCACATTTCCATCGGCAAGATTCCTGGCATACCCGGATATTTGCAGGCGGCGCGCCTGAACCTGTGTTGATGCCCTGAAAAACACACCTTGCACGCGACCCTTGACGATACATTTGCGGCACACCATCACGGCAAATCGACGTTAGCCTTCTGACCAGCCCTGAGTAGTTTACCAGTCACAGAAAATTCAACCGTCACTGCATAGCGTGCGGCATCACTGCCGGACTTATCCATAACTGGTTCAAGACCAATTGATTTTACGGTCGCGGTATAGATTTTGTCATTGACGTGTACTTGCGCTGCTTGTCCCTTACTGAGCGAACTCAACTTGCTTTCGTTAACATAAAGTTGCGCTTGCATACGGTCAGACTCTGCCACGATTAGTAACGCCTCCGGCTTAAGTTCGGCGGATATCACCTTGCCTGGTTCGGCATTTCTTTCCAGAATTAAAACATTAAATGGGGCACGCACCTGGCTGTATTGCATATTGCTTTTCGATTGCACCACAGCGGTTCGTGCTTTTTCCAATTCCGCTTTGGCCTGTGCTTCATTATTTTTTGCTACTTGCAGCTCATGCTCTGAAATAAGAGTGCGATTATACAATTCCGTGGTGCGATCCAGCTCACGCTGTATTTCCTTGTAATGTTCTTCTTGATTACGCAGATTCGCCTGTGCAGATTTCACTCTCGATATTAATAACTGATCGTCAAGCTGTAACAACACGGTCCCTTTGGCAACTTTCTCGCCGGGTTGTACCATCACGTCCCTGATTACACCGCTTAATGGCGTACTTAATTCGACCCGTTGCGACCATTGCAGCAAGGCCGGGTAATTTTCAGCCGATACCACAGGCGCAAAAAACAGGCTGACGAGCATCACGCTTGGCCACAGTAGCCGTATCTCTTTAACTGAATTATGGCTTTTCATGAGGTTGTACCGAGTTTGGTAAAGTTTGATTGGTGGTATTCGTTAATTGATATTGCCCGGTCAGAATATCCAGCTGCGCCCAGGTGCGTAACATTTGATAATCGGTTTGCGCGGCAAGATATTCAATATCCGTGAACTGAGCCATGGCATTACCCAAATCCGCATTGACATCAAGATCGTAAAGTGCGCGGGCACGATCCAGGTTAAGTTCCCGATATTTCCTCAACACCACCCTTTCCTCACGTTGCACGCGCAGGTTGTCGAGATCCAGCCACAAACGCAACACCAACTGACGCAGATCACTTTCAGTCTGACTTAATTGAGCCCGGGCCTGCAATATTTGCGCGTGCGCCAGGGCAATTGCCGCATCGTTGCGTCTACCGTCATACAATGGCACCGTTAGCGTAACTCCAACACGCATTTCATCATTAGAGCTTAGTTGGCGTGAATATTTAAACGCCTCAGCGCTCCCCATCAATACCGGATTATCCTGCGCGCGCGCCATGTCCAAACGTTGTTCTGCCGCATGCACCTTGGCGCGCTGTGCCTGTAACTGATAATTCTGTTTTAGCAGCAAGGCTTGCAATTCTTCAACATCCGGTATTTTACGTTCGAGTATTTGTACCGATGGCGCCACCAGGGTGTCTGGCAAGTGCTCGGGATGATTCAAAGCTTCGGCCAACCGTGCACGCGTACTGCGTTGCTCGGCAATATTTTTATAGCGTTGCACCCGAATATGGTGATATTGGGCCTCAGCTGCAACAACCTGTACATTGGATGCCTGCCCAAGTTCTTTACGTTGCCGCAACCGATCAAATCGAATATAAGCAACCGCCATTTCCTCTTCACTGCGATTAACAATCAAATCGGCTAACAATACATCAAAATACCGTTGGGTAATCTCCAGTCGCCGCCGTACACGGGCATCCAGATACAACAGGTGATTTGCGTCCACATCGAATGCGGCAGCATTCACCTGAGCGCGGCGTTTGCCGAAATCATAAAGGTCTTTGTTGATGACAATACCATAGCGGTTATCGTCGTGGGATTGATCTGGCGCATAATCTGGTGGATTTACATAACGGGCACGCGCTTCGAGATACGCCTGCATGTCTGTCAATGACTCCGCGCGAATTTGCTCAGCCTGTGATTGTTCGAGTTCGGCTTGACGCAGTTGCAGCCCAGGCACTGCTTCATCCGCATAGTTCAAGGCCTGCTCCAGCGTCAGTGGCGAAGGCAAGGGTGCCATCCCAGCGGCAATGGCTACTGCACCAGCAAAACCGTAAATTATCGCAGCTAACAGATAATGCCGAAATGCCATTGCAGAATATCCTGAGAAAAGACTAGTTCTTTTCCTTGCCCGGTGATAGTTTGGATTGTTTGTAGCGTATAAATGGCATCTGCTTATACGCCCCTGAAACAACATAGTCGCCTATTTGCATGAATTCTTCCACGCCGGTGGTCTTGCCCACATGCTGAAATATCTTTTTACCATTCACATCAACAAAAGCAATCACCGGTGTGGCTCGCACGCGATATTCCTGTGTGGCAAAGGCCTTCTGTGACATCGCCTTACCCTTGAAATCCTTCACTTCAACATCGCCCTCGATATCAATTGTATAAATCAGAAAATGTTTCTGGAAATAGGCCTGCACTTCTGGTTGAGTAAATATCCTGGTTTCCATATAACGACAGAATGGGCAATCCTTCGATTCAAAAAACAGGAGAATACCCTGCTTGCCTTGCTTGCTGGCATTATTAAGTTCTTCGCGAAAATCACCCCAGGTTTCATTAAAAAAATATTTATCCGCATCGCGTGGCGCTTCTACTGCGTATACATTGCTGATGTACATAACAGCAGTGAGACACGCTGCAAGTATTTTTTTCATAGCGACGCCTTCTGCTTGACAGGCGTCCTGGATTTATTTTGATGCAGGAATTCTTCGAGTTGCGCCTGGGTAATCCCGCCAACCTTGCGACTCACGACTTTCCCGTCGGGGGAAATGATAAATGTCGAGGGTAGACCATAAATTTGCCCCAACGGTGCTGGACCATCCGGATCG
Source organism: Gammaproteobacteria bacterium (assembly GCA_024641475.1). Lineage (GTDB taxonomy): Bacteria > Pseudomonadota > Gammaproteobacteria > UBA6429 > Thiohalophilaceae > JACQBC01. The sequence continues at coordinate 65,745 of JAHECZ010000011.1, read as the reverse complement.
CCGCGCAATATTGGATAGGAAATCAGGTATTCTTCAATAAACTTTCGCAAATAAGAAACATCGATATCTTCTTCATAGTTGATACCCAATACCACCGCATCATTTGCTTTGTGTTTTTCGTGAAAATCACTCAACTCGGGGATTTCATCCAAACATGGGGGACACCAGGTTGCCCAATAATTCACAATGACCCATTTGCCACGATAATCCGACAGCTGGTGCGGGTTACCATTAATATCCTTAAGTGTAAAATCCACTGTTGGGGCTGCTGCATTAGCTGCGAAGCTGTAGAATACAAGTATCCAAACTGCACGTTTCATAAATTGCATAAATCTATCCTGTCTAAAATGCCTGCTTACTAGATTTTCAGTATTCGATCAATATGACCAACCAAACCACGCGCGTCGATATTTCCCAGATCCTTATCGACACTGGCAATCACCATCGCCAGTGTCGGTGCTGAAATTACCGCACGTAAGTGTCCCAGAAAGCGTGGTTCAGCCACGAGTATAAGTTGCTCGTACTGTTTCGTGGTTCGGCCATGTTCCAGCTGCTGCGCCAAATGTTTTGCAAATTGCTGTGCCACATGCTCCACCGGTTCGACCGCGTTTTCATAACTATGATGGCCAGCACCGCGCGTATCATTTGCCTCACCCTGGCGATCCGAGGTGAGATCCTTATTTTGTAATCGGCCTTCGGCGTGGGGAAACTCCTGTTTGAGACTGAGCCCCTTCCCCGACCCGGTATTCTCAAACAAACGCGCGCCAGCGCGATGCGCAACCAATATCCAGGTAATTTTTTCCATATACGCCTCATTGCATACGCAGTTGTTTGCCTACTTGCAACTATATGGCTTGATATAGGGATAAGTATAGGTAAATGCAAAACGCCCGATAAGGATGTTTGATGTGGATCAAGACTGTGCAGATCGACAGTAAAAATTAGAGTGGATTAAAAGTCGCTGGTCTGACGCTGTTGCTGGCTCAGTGCTTCGTGACGGGCTTTTAAGGCAAGTTTTTGCGCCGATACAGCCAACTCACGTGCTTGCGGATAATCGCCTTTTTCCAGCGCACCGGTTGCCTTGTCCATCATCAATTGCGCCTCGCGCATCTGGGAAGGTGAAAAGGTATCGGCACGGGCTTCCTTGGCGGCGACCAGGGTCTGGCGCGCATTGCTCATTTCCTGGACAGGAGGAGTCACCGAACAGCCTGCAAAAATCGCCAGCAATCCGGCACATACTGTTAGATGGCAATAGCGATGAAAATTGAGTATTACCATAACACCCTTTAGCTTAGGGTCTAATCGACTGCAAAGACACTATCACCCGGGTTTTACCCTGTCAAGTTAGCCCAGCCATGGCGCTCCCGGCGCTGAATCGGTATTCTGGCAACATGAAAATATTGGTTTACCATAATCCCCGCTGCTCCAAATCGCGCCAAACGCTGGAATTGATCCGCGCACATGGTCATGAACCTGAGGTTATCGAGTACCTCAAAACACCACCTGATGCCACCACGCTACGCCAAGTACTAAAGCAATTGGGAATTTCTCCCCGCGAGCTGTTACGTTGTAAAGAAACCGAATATCAGCTTGCCGGATTAGAACACGCTGATTGCACTGATGATGAAATCATAGCGGCAATGATCCGCTACCCACAGCTCATAGAACGCCCGATAGTGGTAGCAGGAAATAAAGCGATGTTAGGCAGACCACCAGAAAAAATTATCAGCCTGTTAACTAACTCTCCGTCATGAATGAGATCTTGGTACTGTATTACAGCCGCTACGGCAGCGTAGCTCAAATGGCACGCCATTATGCCCGTGGTATCGAACAGGTCACTGGCATGCAGGCGCGGTTACGTACCGTACCGCCAGTCTCAGCGACAACCGAAGCTACCGATCCAGACGTACCCGATAGTGGGCCACCCTATGCAACGCTGAATGATCTGCGGGAATGTGTCGGTTTGGCACTGGGTAGCCCGACACGATTTGGCAATATGGCCGCACCGCTGAAATATTTTATCGATTCAACGTCAGCACTGTGGTTGTCCGGCGCACTGATTGGCAAACCGGCCTGTGTATTCACCTCGTCATCCAGTATCCATGGCGGTCAGGAAACCACGCTGCTATCCATGATGTTACCGTTATTGCACCACGGCATGGTCATCGCAGGAATTCCGTATGATCAAACTGAGATGTTACACAGTACGACGGGCGGCACACCCTATGGCAACAGCCACGTTGCCGGGGTCAATAGCGATAGGGAATTAAGTACTACGGAAATAACATTGTGTCAGTCACAAGGTAAACGCTTGGCAGAATTGGCCAGGCTATTACTGCAACGCAGTTAAGCAATTTTACTCTAGCCACTGTTTCACAAACGGGATTGTCAAACGTCGTTGCGCCTGCAGTGAAGCGACATCCAACTTGTTCAATAAATCAAACAAGGTATGCATGTCGCGTGGCAAGCGTTTCATTAAATAATTAGCCACCTCATCCGGTAATTCAAAGCCACGTTGTTGTGCACGAACCTGTAATGCCTGGCGCTTGTCGTTATCATCCAGCGACTGCAACTGGAAAGTCACACCCCATTGCAAACGCGAAGCAAGATCCGCCAACTGGATAGGCAGTGCTGTTGGTGAAACATTGGCGGTAACACGCAAATGGCCGCCGCGTTCACGCAAACGATTGTAAAAATGAAATAGCGCTTCTTCCCAGTAACTGTCTCCGGCTATCGCATGGAGATCATCAATACACACGACCGCAGTATCCTCGATACCTTCAAGTATCGCGGGTGATAGCAGTTCTGCTGCGCCTAAGGGTAGATACATGACGCGTTTGTCTGCCTGTGCAACGGCATGACAAACGGCCTGCAATAAATGACTTTTGCCACATCCCGCATTGCCCCATATATATACCAGCGGCTCGATATCGGACTGCAACAGGGTGAGCAGCGCAGAATTTTTTTCGGCAATAAAATTGGCATACGTAGCGGAATCATCCAGCCGAATACCCAAGGGTAATTGCGCAAACTTGGCTATCATCAGGTCTTCGAATAGGTATGACTGGCCAAATATTTTTCATGGGCAACACGGAGAATGACTGCTATCACAGCCGCTGCAGGTAATGCCACTAAAATACCGAAAAATCCGAATAACTGGCCGCCCGCCAACACCGCAAATATCACGGCGACAGGATGTAAGCCGATGCGATTGCCGACCAACCAGGGCGTTAACACCATACCTTCCAATAATTGCCCAACGCCGAATACGATAGCTATATATATGACATGGGTGAGATCATGAAACTGCAGCAACGCAGCAAGACAGGCCAAAACAATTCCAACAATCAATCCCAGATAAGGTACGAAACTGAGCAAGCCCGCTGTAATCCCCAATAAAATCGCCAGATCCAATCCAGCGAACCCCAGGCCGATACTGTAAAATACCGCCAAAGCGAGCATTACCAGTAATTGTCCGCGAAAAAATGCACCCAATACATCATCAGATGATTTGGCTAGCTGCACGATAATCGGCTCAAATCGCCGCGGCAGCATTTCATGTATGCGCGCGACCAGAATATCCCAGTCACGCAATAAATAAAATGTGACAACGGGAATCAACAACAAATTAGCCAGCCAGCCCAAGATGGCGATCCCGGAGCGCGTTAATGATGACATTAACGTGCCCATCACACCGCCCGCTTCACGCCAATGGGCTGTCACGGATTGTTTGAGTTGCACGCTATCCAGTTGCAGTTCGATCCCAAAACTTTGCTGCAACCACGGCAGGAATTGATGTTGAATCGTATCGATATAGTGTGGTGTGGCACTGGACAATACTTTGATTTGCCGTTCAAGCATCGGTAAAACCATTCCCAGCAATAATATCAGCGTCAAGCCAATCACGAAGAAAACCACAATTACTGCCACCGTGCGCGACAGACGGCGTTTCTCCAGACGATCAGCCAGCGGATCTCCCATGTAAGCCAAAATGGCTGCCACCATAAACGGGGTCAGTATCGGCGCCAACAGATATAACAGAACAAGCGCAAGTACCGCGCCGCTCAACCATAACCACTTCACTGAGTCCGTCATGCATTCGCCTTTGTATGTAACCCCGTCATAATGCGATGCCACCAGGACTGAATATATGCCACGCCACTTAACAATGTGGTTAAGGTAACAATAAATACAGTCGCCTGACCCAGCCATGCCGGGAATAAACCAGCGAATGGTAAATCCGATAATCTATAGAGCAACACGACGACGAGAAAAATTTGGCAGACCGTATTGATCTTGCTGATCAATAACGGCGCCATCGCGGCATCTTTAATTGCATAATGATACAGCGCCGCACCAATCACAATAATCAAGTCTCGACCAATCACCAGGCCAACCAGCCATAAAGGCAGATAATTCATCCATCCCAGCACAAAGAAGCAACCCACTAATAATAACTTGTCGCCAATGGGATCCAGATACGTTCCCAGGCGGCTGCGCCAGTTAAACCGGCGCGCCAGATATCCATCCAGGCCATCGGATATTCCCGCAATAAAAAACAAAACGAAAGCACTGGTAAAATGTTGCTGCCATAAATAATACAACGTCGGCGCAACCAGAATAATGCGCAGCACACTGATCATGTTAGGCAAATGTTTCACGGGGTGAGACGATAAATCAGTTCCGGTTTAAGTGCGTCTTGCTGACTAACAATTGGGAGTGAGGACAGGGTGAGATTACTTTCCACCACGGGTTCTGCACTGAACACCTGACTCAAGGAGATTGCCCGCGCCAAACCAAGGCGCCCACCCAATGTGGTGACCCGAAACAAGGCATCTGCGGCACTGACCTGCTGTGGGTCGACGATTTTTACCTGGCTCAGCGAGCGCAAATATTTAACAGTGCGATTAAAATCAGCGAGGTTGTGAATATCTTTTATTTCCACCATCACTACAGTCTCATCACCTTGCACCAATTGTGCAAAACGTTGTGAAAGTGCTTCGGCAGTATTGTCGATGCCCAGATTTACTGCTGTTTCCAATGATACAGCCGCCGTTGCCCAATCCACACGGCGTCCCTCGTGGTAAAAAGACCAGTTAACATTCCATTGCCCGGTGGGCAGCAACAATAACCGGCCAACTAAAATTGCGTCGCTGGGATAACGCTGTGACGCACGGCGTATTGCTACCTCGTTATTCGTCCATACTTCGTTAATCTGAATTGAATTGCGATCGGTCAGATCCATTTCAGGCAGCCGCAACGGTAAGCCGCGAATCTGACTGTGTTTATCTACTGCGGTGCGCACCATACCTGCCGTTGACTGGCTAATAACATCGCGGTGCGCATGCTCATCGCTGACTAACCACATCAGCGTGGCAGGACGATTCTTGTCCCATACCGGAATTTTATTTTCGCGTAGCAATTTATTCACTACAACAGAATCAAATTTTACCCATAACTCCTGACTGACGGTACCGGTGGTTGGATCAGGCTGTTGTGCTGAATCACGAAAGCGAAATTGTTGCGCGTAATTGGTTGCATTCACCAACGCTGCCTTAATGCGTGGAAATTCATCTGAATCCGCGATCTGTGTACGACCGGAAACTCGTACCAAAACCTCGGCCAACGCCACCCGTATCGCATCATCGCGGTCCTGACGTTCCTGGCTTTTCGCCGGGATGGTCGCCTCATACATATCCGTCACGACGTCAGCACCCGCCCGGGTTGCCCAAATACATGAAACGATGACCACGGCAAGGTAAATAAAACGATGGATTCCCATAAATTTCAACTTCTCCGCTGCTGACGATACAATGTGCATTCCCTGACCGTGCTGAACTTGATAAAATCCTATTATTACCCACCGCGCGCGGGCACACAAAGGTTCGTGTTCGCTTATTCCGAATATATTAAAAGGAAAATGTAGTGTCTCAACCCAAAAACCCCAGTAATCCCGGCCCGGCCACTGCTTTGAGTTATCGTGATGCGGGGGTGGATATCGATGCCGGGGATGCCTTGGTTGATCGTATCAAACCTTACGCCAAACGTACCATGCGCCCGGAAGTCATGGCCGATCTGGGTGGCTTTGGGGCCTTGTTCAAACTTGATTTGAGTCGCTTTCGCAAACCCGTATTGGTTTCAGGCACCGATGGCGTTGGCACCAAACTAAAATTGGCCATTCAATTGCAAAAGCACGACACCATTGGCATCGATCTGGTTGCCATGTCAGTCAATGATGTCATCGTGCAAGGTGCCGAGCCCTTGTTTTTTCTGGATTATTACGCCACGGGTAAACTCCGGGTTGATACCGCTGCGGATGTGATTAAAGGTATCGCGGCCGGTTGCGAAGATGCAGGCTGCGCATTAATTGGCGGAGAAACGGCTGAAATGCCCGGCATGTACGCTCAGGAAGATTATGACCTGGCGGGTTTTTGTGTCGGCATCGTCGATGAAGACAAAATCATCAATGGCAGTCAGGTCAAAACCGGCGATGCCATCATCGGTATCGGCTCTAGCGGACCACATTCCAACGGCTACTCCCTCATCCGTAAAATTATCGAGGTCAGTAAAGCGGATATAAACCAGGCATTTGATGGCGCCACCTTGGGTGCAAAATTGCTGGCGCCCACGCGCATTTATGTCAAACCGTTACTGTCGCTTTTCAATAAAGTTCAGGTTAAGGCGCTTGCTCATATTACCGGCGGCGGTTTGTTGGAAAACATTCCACGGGTACTGCCACCCAATACCAATGCCGAGATTGACGGGAAATCCTGGCAACGACCTGCGGTATTCGACTGGCTACAGCAACAGGGTAACGTTGCATCACACGAGATGCATCGCACCTTCAATTGCGGTATCGGCATGGTGGTGGTAGTAGCGGCTGCGGATGCCAGTACGGTATTGGCCCATCTAGCGGCAAATCAGCTTGCTGCCTGGCAAATTGGTGTGATCAGTAACGGCAGTGGTGAACCGGTTGTCCATATCCGTTAATACCAGGGAATGCTGACCAATCCCGTGCAACCACTAGCCATCGTGGTTTTGATTTCAGGGGATGGCAGCAATCTGCAAGCCATTATCGATAACATTGCGAGCGGACAGCTTTCCGCAAAGCTTGTGGCGGTTATCAGTAATCGCGATCAAGCATACGGACTTGAACGCGCCCGGCGCCACGGCATACCAACCCAGGTCATCGCAGCGACCTTGCACCCGGACCGTACCGCCTACGATCAGGCACTGATGCAATGCATAGATAGCTATTCGCCTCAGTTGATTGTGCTTGCCGGATTTATGCGTATCCTCACCACAGAGTTTGTCCAGCATTACGCGGGTCGACTGATCAACATTCATCCTTCTTTATTGCCAAAACATAAAGGATTACACACCCATCAACGCGCTCTTGATGCGGGTGACAACGAGCATGGCGCTACAGTCCATTTTGTTACGCCGGAATTGGACAGCGGCCCCATTATTCTGCAAATGAAAGTGCCCATCCTGCCGAACGACACCGCTGAAGAATTGCAACAACGAGTCCATCAGGCTGAACACCAATTATATCCAGAGGCCCTGCGGCGAATTGCGACAGGTCGGGTTCAGCTGCGGGGTGATATAGTCTATGTTGATAATTCTCCGGTGACTGCAATTAACAGATTTATTGAGCTTGCCAACCATGCAAAATAAAATCGTCTTCATTCTTGCACTTTTGCTCGGTATGCAAATACCGGCATTTGCAGGACTGCTGGAACAAGGTTTTAGCGCGCAATACGATGTACAGCGCAACGGCACTTACCTGGGAATAAGCGCCAACAAATTAATCAAACTACCTGATGGCCGTATGCAATACCGGGCCGAAATCGAACCACGTGGTTTTGTCGGGCTGTTTTTATCGGACCATATTACCGAAATCAGTACGTTTCAAATTCAGGACAACAAATTGCAAGCCTTGCAGTATCTGCATCACCATACCAAAGGCAATCGCGACAAGAAAAAATATGAGTTACGTTTTGATTGGTCACAAAAGCATCTTTACTGCAGCGATTTCCCCCAACCCTTCGACCTGGCACCCGACACGCAGGACGCCCTGGGCTTTCAGCTGTATTTAATGCAACAGGTGCAACAACGCGCCACCACGCTGGCAATACCCATTGCAACACGCAGGGAGACAAAGGTATTCCATCTGGCATTTAAAGGTGAAACCACCACCGAAACACCTGCGGGAAAATTTGCGACTTATCTATTCGAATCTGAAAAACACGGCAATGAGCGCTACCGTTTGTGGCTGGCCAAGCAACTGGAATTCCTGCCGGTCAAAATCCAGAACATTGATGCCGATGATGTCACGGTCGAACTCTTACTGCATACTTTGACTAAAACGCCAATGCACTGAATTACGTTTTTGGCAAGGTGACGCCGGTTTGTCCCTGGTACTTGCCGCCGCGATCTTTATACGACGTCTCGCAAACTTCATCGGATTCAAAAAATAACATCTGCGCCACACCCTCGTTCGCGTAGATCTTGGCCGGCAGTGGCGTGGTGTTGGAAAATTCCAGCGTCACGTGGCCTTCCCATTCGGGTTCCAGCGGTGTGACATTGACGATGATGCCGCAACGCGCATACGTCGACTTACCCAGACACACGGTTAACACACTGCGTGGAATACGAAAAAATTCCACGGTACGTGCCAGCGCGAAAGAGTTGGGTGGAATAATGCAGACATCGCCCTTGAAATCCACAAAACTGGTTGAAGAGAAATTTTTGGGGTCGACAATGGCGGAATTAATATTGGTGAAGATTTTGAATTCATTGGCGCAACGCACATCATAACCATAGCTGGAGGTGCCATACGAAATGATCTTTCCCCCGTTGGCCTGACGCACCTGGCCTGGCTCAAACGGCTCGATCATCTTGGTTTGCGCCGCCATCCGGCGGATCCACTTGTCCGACTTGATACTCATCTCATCCGCCCTGCTTCCTGGAAAGTGCGCATGCTAACGTGTGTCCTGGGGTGGGACAAGTCGGATAACGTAAATACAGGTCGTTAGTTGCCGGGTGAAATTCAACTGCTTTTCGTATCGACTCGCCAGTCGCTTCGGGCATCCTGCCCTCACGCGACACTTGTACTTCCGTGTACATCGTCCTGTGGCTCGACGATACGCGCGCGACATCCCTGTCGCGCTGACGCTGTTAAAATTCGCCCGGCGACTAACTCCTTGGCACCAATCAATTGTTCTGAATAACGATCTTCGGGAAGGCCGCGCTGAAGTCCTTGGCCTTTTGCGACAGCTTGGCGGCAATGCGGCGGGCGATATCGCGATAGATTTGCGCAATCTTGCCGTCCGGATCAGCGACAACGGAAGGTTTGCCACCGTCGGTAGATTCACGAATGGAGATATCCAAAGGTAACGAACCCAACATATCGACGTGGTATTGATCCGCCATGCTCTTACCACCACCAGAACCAAAGATGTGCTCGGCGTGACCACATTGCGAACAGATGTGAATACTCATGTTCTCGACGATGCCCAGTACCGGCACTTCGACCTTTTGGAACATCTTCAGACCCTTACGCGCATCCAGTAACGCGATGTCTTGCGGGGTAGTGACGATTACTGCGCCGGTCACCGGTACCTTTTGGGCCAGTGTCAGTTGGGTGTCACCGGTGCCGGGTGGCAAATCGACGATTAAATAATCAACATCCTTCCATTGGGTATCATTGAGTAACTGTTCAAGGGCTTGGGTCACCATTGGACCACGCCAGATCATAGGCGTCTCTTCATCGATGAGATAACCGATCGACATTGACTGTAAGTGGTAGCTCATCACGGGTTCCAGTGATTTGCCGTCTTTGGATTCAGGTTGTTGTTGTACGCCCAGCATACGGGGTTGGCTCGGGCCATAGATATCCGCATCCAGGATACCTACCGTCGCGCCTTCGGCCGACAGTGCCAGCGCCAGGTTAACCGCCGTGGTCGATTTACCCACGCCACCTTTGCCGGAGGCGATGGCGATGATGTTCTTCACGTTGTTAATCATCTTCACACCTTTCTGTACGGTGTGAGCCACAATTTTGAAATTGACGTTCACGTCGGCGACTTTAACCCCGGGAATCGTTTTGATCATTTCTTGGAGTTTGGCCGAAAGGATTGGCACATAACCCTTGGCAGGAAAACCCAGCATAATATCGACTTTGACCTTGTCACCATCGACTTTAATGTCTTTGACGGCCTTACTGCTGATCAAATCCAGCTCCAGATACGGGTCGATGTATTCTTTGATTTTCTCTTCAACCTGCTGGGGAGAGACGCTTGCCATATAATTCTCCTGAACTATCGAGGGTTAAATAACCGAGTAATTTAATCGGACACATTCTACACAAAACTTTTAGGATTTCCTAATATACTCTAAACCATTAGCAAATCAGAGCCTTGCTGGCGAGAATCGGGCCAACCTGCTAGGGTAAGCGCCCTTTAAACAAAGGAAAATAATCTCGGATGTCTGCCACACCACGCCATATCCTGGTCACCAGTGCATTGCCTTATGCCAATGGCTCCATTCATTTAGGCCACCTGGTGGAGTATATCCAGACTGATATTTGGGTGCGCTTTCAGAAGATGCAAGGTCACACCTGTATTTACGTTTGCGCCGATGACGCGCATGGCACACCGATCATGCTCAATGCGCAAAAGCTGGGGATTACGCCGGAGCAGTTGATAGCAAAGACGGATAAGGAACACCGCGCCGATTTCGCTGATTTTCTGATCGAGTTCGATAACTATCATTCGACGCATTCGCCGGAAAATCGCGAATTGGCGGAATACATTTATAAACAGCTGCGCGCCAAAGACTACATCGCCACGCGCACGATTCAGCGTCCCTATGATGAATCCAAGCAGATGTTTCTGCCAGATCGCTTTATCAAAGGTGAATGTCCACGCTGTGGTGCAGCCGACCAATACGGTGATGGCTGTGAGGTGTGCGGTGCCAATTACACACCCAGCGATCTGAAAAATCCGGTATCGGTGTTATCCGGTACCAAGCCGATAGCCAAAGACACCAAACAATTTTTCTTTGAATTAGGCAAACTCGAAACCGTGCTGCGGCAATGGACGCAGGCTGGTACGCTGCAATCTGGCATCGCCAATAAACTCGATGAATGGTTCACCTCCGGTTTGCAGGATTGGGAGATCTCCCGCGATGCGCCGTATTGGGGATTCAAAATTCCCGATGCACCGGGTAAATATTTTTACGTTTGGCTGGATGCGCCGATCGGTTACATGGCGAGTTTTAAGAATCTGTGTAGCAAGAAACCAGATTTGAATTTTGATGATTACTGGAAAGCCGACAGCCAATACGAAGTATATCACTTCATCGGCAAAGACATCGCCTATTTCCATACGCTGTTTTGGCCGGCGATGCTGCACGGCGCCGGTTTTCGCATGCCTAGCGCGGTGTTCTGTCACGGCTTTCTGACGGTCAACGGCACCAAGATGTCGAAAAGCCGCGGCACGTTTATTCAGGCACGGACTTATCTGCAATATCTGAATCCGGAGTATTTGCGCTATTACTATGCTGCCAAACTAAGCGACGGCATTGATGATTTGGATTTGAACCTGGAGGATTTCACCCAACGGGTGAATGCCGATCTGGTCGGCAAGGTGGTCAATATTGCCAGCCGCTGCGCCGGCTTCATCAATAAGCAATTTGATAATCAATTAATCAACGTTCCAGCAGATTCTGAATTATTCAAACAATTCACACAGGCGATGCCGTTGATAGCCAAAGACTATGAACAGCGTGAATTTAGCTCAGCCATCCGTCAAATCATGGCGCTGGCGGATAGCGCCAATCAATATATCGATGCGCAAAAACCCTGGGCGATGATCAAACAAACCGAGCAACGTGACAATGTGCATCTGGTATGCAGCATGGGCTTGAATCTGTTCCGAATATTAATTGGTCTATTAAAGCCGGTCTTACCCGGACTGTGCGCACAATCCGAAGCGTTCCTGAATATCGCTCCGTTGCGTTGGACGGATTTAGCAATCCCAATGGGCGTACAACGTATTAACACTTTCGAACCCTTACTCACTCGTATTGAAATTGAAAAGGTGACTGCCATGGTCGACGCATCCAAAGAAAATCTGGCTCCAGCTGTTACTCAAGCACCAACACCCGGCGGCGAAGCCATCAAACCGGAAATCAGCATTGATGATTTCGGCAAAATTGATTTGCGCATCGCCAAAATCGTCACAGCTGGTTTCGTCGAGGGCGCCGACAAGCTACTGCAACTCACCGTGGATTTGGGTGAAGGCAACACGCGCAACATTTTTGCCGGGATTCGCAGCGCCTATGATCCGAAAACCCTCGAAGGCCGTTATACCGTCGTTGTTGCCAACCTGGCGCCACGCAAAATGAAATTTGGCATGTCAGAAGGCATGGTATTGGCGGCTGGTCCGGGTGGTAAAGATTTGTGGATTCTTTCACCCGATGACGGTGCACAACCCGGGATGCGTGTAAAATAAGATCATGACTGAATACGCCCTCATTCTGGTCAGTACGATCCTCGTCAACAACTTCGTGTTGGTGAAGTTTCTCGGCCTGTGTCCGTTTCTGGGTGTTTCGCGCAAACTTGAAACCGCAATGGGCATGGCCTCGGCAACGACCTTTGTACTAACACTGTCCGCCGTGCTCAGTTGGGTAGTCAATACTTATCTGTTGGCACCGTTACAACTGGAATATTTACAGACCTTAACGTTCATCCTGGTGATTGCCGTTGTCGTGCAACTGACGGAAATGATCGTGCATAAAACCAGTCCATTGTTATACAAAGTACTCGGCATTTATCTGCCATTGATCACTACCAATTGCGCGGTACTCGGTGTGGCTTTGCTAAATATTCAGCAGGAACATAATTTTATCCAGACCTTTCTGTATGGATTCGGTGCGTCATTGGGTTTCTCATTAGTGTTGATCTTATTTGCCGCGATGCGCGAACGCATCATGGTGGCGGATGTGCCAACTCCATTCAAAGGCGCGTCGATTGCATTGATCACGACTGGTTTAATGTCGATGGCCTTCATGGGGTTTGCGGGATTAATCAAGGGCTGACATGCTCGCAGCGATTCTTGCCTTAGCGATACTGGCGATCATCTTTGGATTATTGCTCGGCTATGGTGCCATCAAATTCAAAGTGGAAGGCGATCCGGTTGTGGATCAAATTGATGCGATCCTGCCGCAAACGCAATGCGGTCAATGCACATTTGCCGGTTGTCGCCCTTACGCTGAGGCCATTGCCAAAGGTGAAGCGGATATCAATCAATGTCCGCCCGGTGGCGAAACAGTCATCCTCGCCCTGGCGGATCTGTTGGGACGCGATCCCAAACCACTCAATGCCGAACATGGCACCCATGGTGAAAAAACCGTGGTGATAATCGATGAGCAAGTGTGTATCGGTTGCACATTGTGCATCCAGGCTTGTCCCGTCGATGCGATCCTCGGTGCCGCCAAACACATGCACACCGTGATCAAAAGCGAATGTACCGGCTGTAATCTCTGCATTCCACCCTGCCCGGTGGATTGCATTCATATCGTGCCAGTCGGCACGACATTACAAACCTGGACCTGGCCCTCGCCGCGAGATGAACATGTCCATTCCGCGTAAACTCTGGCGCATTCACGGCGGCCTGCATTTGCCAGGTCACAAAGCCGAGTCAATGCAACAGCCAATAACTGACGCGCCAGTACCACCCGAATTAATCTTGCCGTTGCAGCAACACATCGGCAATGTTGCAACGCCAATTGTAAACGTTGGTGATCGCGTCCTGAAAAATCAGATCATCGCACGTGCCGAAGGCTATGTTAGCGTGCCTATTCATGCCAGCAGTTCGGGTACCGTCATCGCGATTGAGCCACGCGTCATTCCACATCCATCGCATTTAACCGACACCTGTATTGTCATTGCAACCGATGGCAAGGATGAAGCAACCCCGGTGGCTGCAGTGCTGAGCGATTATCGTCAAATGGATCCGGCTGAATTACGCAATCGCATCCGCGATGCCGGGATCGTCGGCCTGGGTGGCGCGGGATTTCCAGCGTTCATTAAACTCAATCCGGGGCCACAATTAAAAATTCACACGTTAATACTCAACGGTGCCGAATGCGAACCGTATATCACTTGCGACGCCATGCTGATGCAGGAACAACCGCGCGCCATTCTCGATGGTCTGCGCATTATGCAACATGCGTTGCATGCACAACGCTGCATCATTGGCATTGAAGATAACAAACCCGCCGCGCTACAGGCCTTGCAAGCCGCGTTACATACCGACGAGCACACGCTGATTGAGATCGTCGCTGTGCCAACGTTGTATCCCGCTGGCGGGGAAAAACAATTAATCAAGACGCTGACTGGTCTTGAAGTGCCGTCGCATCAGCTCCCCGCCAGCGTTGGGGTGATTTGTCATAATGTGGCGACTGCGTATTCGATCGCACAGGCTATTTCACACCAACAACCATTAATCGAACGCATCGTTACTGTAGCTGGTCCTGCAATACCCAAAGCTTGTAATTATCGAGTACGCCTGGGCACTCCGATGAAATATTTAATAGAGCACACCGGTGCATCGCCATCTTTACCGGCAAGATTGATCATGGGTGGACCCATGATGGGATTTGCCATCAATGACCTTCAGACACCTGTTATCAAGACCACCAATTGCCTGTTGGCACTCACATCTCAGGAACTACCCAAAACTCAGTTTGAATTGCCATGTATCCGCTGTGGCGAGTGTGCGCGAGCATGTCCGGCACAATTATTACCACAGCAACTTTTTTGGCATGCACACGCAAAGGATTTTGACAAGATACAGGATTTTAATCTGTTTGATTGCATAGAGTGCGGTTGCTGCAGTTATGTCTGTCCGAGTCACATTCCACTGGTGCAATATTATCGTTTTGCCAAGACAGAAATCTGGGCGAAAGAACGGGAGAAGAGCAAGTCGGACATCGCCCGACAAAGACATGAGTTTCACTTGCAGCGCCTGGAACGCAAGAAACGTGAAGATGAGGAACGTAAGCGCAAGAAAAAAGAAATGCTCGACAAAGTCACCCAAACCGACAGCGCTGCTGACGCAAAAAAAGCAGCTATCGCTGCCGCATTGCAACGCGCTCAGGCAAAGAAAGCCACGCAGGCATCACCGCAAAATGTCGAGCATCTCAGCGAACAACAGCGCCAGCAAATTGATGAGATTGACAAGCGGCGTGCAAACCCATCAACGGTTGCATCTCAACCCGGCAAGGATAATGAATCGTGAGCACCTTTATTTCTTCACCACACACGCTATTTACAAATAATGTCACCCGCATCATGTTATTGGTAGTTGCCGCGCTCATCCCCGGTATTGCTGCGCACATCTATTTCTTCGGCATCGGCATCGTAATCAACAGCATCATCTGTATTGTCACAGCCTTACTCTGTGAGGCCGGCATGCTCAAATTGCGCGACCGACCCTTGTGGCCGTTTCTTACCGACGGTAGTGCAATCGTTACCGCCTTATTGATTGCCATCGGTTTGCCATCGCTGTTCCCGATGTGGTTGGCCATTATCGCCACCGCGTTTGCGATCATTATCGCCAAACATTTATACGGCGGCTTGGGAAATAATCCGTTTAATCCTGCCATGGTTGGCTACGTGCTGTTACTGATCGCCTTTCCCAAAGACATGACGCTGTGGCTCGCACCGCATGCTGCTGGACCAGCCGTGGATTTTGTAAGTACCCTGCAATTTAATATACTCGGTCAGCTACCAGTTATTGCACATTTTGATGCCATAACAATGGCAACGCCATTAGACACTGTTAAAACAGAGTTAGGTACCGGCCTGACGGTTAGCCAAATTGTGACAAACCATCCGCACCTTGCGGATGCCATGTTCGGCAAAGGTTGGGACATCATTAATTTGCTGTTTTTGCTCGGCGGTATAGGATTGCTATATAAACGCGTTATCACCTGGCGCATACCCGTCAGCATGCTGATTACAATAGCAATATTTGCCAGTATTGCGTATGCCAGCAACAATACTCTGCACGCAAGTCCGCTGTTCCATTTGCTCGGTGGTGCCACCATGCTCGGTGCATTCTTCATCGCCACTGACCCGGTCACCGCCAGCACCACACCTCGCGGCCAATTAATTTACGGCTGCGGTATTGGCATCTTTACCTATCTGATCCGAAATTATGGCAGCTATCCCGATGGCGTTGCCTTTGCGGTTTTATTGATGAATCTGGCAGCGCCGACAATTGATTATTACACCCGGCCACGGGTCTTCGGTCATCATCCCGGTACGTCATCATGAAATTAGTGAGAATGATGACACTGAGTGCGGTGATGCTCAGTCTGTTTGCCGCAATCACGACCGGCAGTGTGGCGTTTATCGCCGTACTCACCAAAGATCGTATTGCGGAACGCGAACATACTATTCTGCAGGAAAAGCTCCATCGACTTATTTCCGCGCAACGACATGATAATGACATGGCCAGTGATGTCATTGTGGTGACTGATAACCGCTTGGGCAGTAAAAAACCGCGCACGATATTCCGTGCCCGCCACGATAAACAGCCTGTGGCTTGTATCATCAACAGCATTGCTCCCAACGGCTATAGCGGTAACATCGAATTACTCGTGGCGATTAATTATGACGGCACGCTGGCGGGAGTACGGGTCACGCAGCATCATGAAACACCAGGATTGGGTGATCTGATCGACGAGAACAAATCACGCTGGATATTCCAGTTTGACGGCAAATCTCTGCTTGCCCCACTTGTGCCCAAATGGAAAGTCCGCAAGGATCATGGTGATTTCGATCAGCTTACCAGCGCGACGATCACTTCGCGTGCTGTCGTCAAGGCAGTCTATACTACGCTGGAGTATTATTCGCAGCAGCGGGATATTATTTTCTCAACCCCCGCATTATCAGAGAAATCGCAAGGGTAAATGACCATGACGCAGATCCAGCAAATCATCAATGACGGACTATGGAAAAATAATCCCGCAATGGTGCAGGTATTAGGCATGTGCCCTTTGTTAGCCGTGTCCAATACCATGGTCAATGCCATGGGCCTGGCATTAGCGACAATAGTGACCTTGATTGCAACCAACGCTACCATTTCGCTGATCCGTAATTATGTCACACCACAAATTCGCATACCGGTCTACGTGTTGGTGATTGCTTCTGTAGTGACCATCATTGAATTAATTATGAAGGCGTATTTTTTTGAACTGTATCAAATCATCGGTTTGTTTATCGCACTGATTACCACCAACTGCATCGTCATCGCACGCGCGGAAGCCTTTGCTTCCAAACAACCGGTATATAAAGCTGCTTTGGATGGTCTGTTCATGGGTTTGGGTTTTGGATCAGTACTGTTAGTACTCGGTACATTGCGTGAACTGCTGGGATTCGGTACGTTATTGCAAAATGCCCAGTTATTGTTTGGTGAAGCCGGCAAACATCTGAGTGTTACGGTATTTGATCACTATCGCGGCTTTCTTATTGCCATTTTACCCCCGGGCGCATTTCTTGGACTGGGGCTATTAATTGCGGCGAAGAATCGCATTGATCAATGGCGAGCCGCTCGTAGTACAATTACAGTCGCTCAACCTGCAAAAGCGACTGCCTAAGCGAATCAGGTTTTGTTGCTGACGGGTTCTTTTGCGGAATATTCACACAAATCTCGAATCACGCAGGCGTTACAGTGAGGCTTGCGTGCCATACACACATACCGGCCGTGCAAGATCAGCCAATGATGCGCATCCTGTTTGAATTCATCCGGCACGACTTTATTTAACTTGTCTTCCACCTCACGCACGGTCTTGCCCGGGGCGATACCTATCCTGTTACTGACCCGAAAAATATGTGTATCTACGGCAATGGTGGGATGACCAAAGGCGGTATTTAAAATGACATTGGCCGTTTTGCGCCCGACCCCGGGGAGGGCTTCCAGCGCAGCCCGGTCTTCCGGAACTTCGCTGCCATACTGGTCTATCAGAATCTGACAGGTACGTATGATATTTTTTGCCTTGGTATTAAACAGCCCGATACTTTTGATGTATTTCTTCAAGCCGGACTCTTTCAGGGAAAGTATGGATTCGGGGGTATTCGCCGCGGCATACAGCGGGCCGGTAGCCTTATTGACACTTTTGTCTGTGGCCTGGGCAGAGAGAATCACTGCCACCAGTAACTGAAAAGGGGTCTGATAGGCTAATTCTGTCGTGGGAGCAGGATTGAGCTGTTTGAGCCGCTGGAATATCGCCTTACGCTTGGATGGATTCATGGAACTGCACTATTCGTAAAACACGGATTATCCAATATTTGTGGTTCATAGCAATGTCAGCCAACTATCCCTCATAATCATGAGCAAAATATAACCAATTTATTCATTCTGCTAACTGACAAAAAATGAGCCTCGCGGCGGCCAGGAAAAGTTCCATAACCCGTAAAAAATAATCTCCCTCTTCCCCCTATCGCTATTTCATGACTGTGTGTAATATCGCCGCCCAGTATAAAAATTAATGTGCAAATCCGGTAAGTTAACGTAGATTAACTGACATATTTAACCCGAGAGGGCCGGACTTGTTTTCCAGAGTTATGGTGTTTCTGGAACGTGAAAAATATTTCTGAACCCCTGTGAACTTAGGTCATACCCCTTGCTCTAAGGGTTCAGTACGTTGAGAGATGTAACGATTTAACCTGGTGTGTAAATTTGAATACCCCTGTATACACCCCAGGTCAAAATAAAGGGGTATGTGATCCAGTTAATTAACGGAGAGAACCAAATGAAAATTCAAGCACTCGCACTCGCTTCTATCTTTGCTCTGGCCATGGGTACCGCTGTAGCTGCTGATGCACCTGCTGCCGCTCCTGCTGCACCTGCCGCTGCTGAAGCTCCAGCCGCTGCTCCTGCCAAAGCAGAAAAGAAAGCAGAAAAGAAGAAAGCAGCTAAGAAACATGCTAAGAAGAAGAAAGCAGAGAAGAAAGAAGAAGGTAAGTGCGGCGGCGCCAAGTAATAACGCGCTGACCAACACCTGCGGCGGAATCAATCTCCGCCGCAGTGTTTTTACCCCTCAAGCAAGTCTTTATACACCCCCTTTTTTATTCCTTAGACCGAATTGCCATTACGTAATTATTGGTTAATTTGCCCCCAGATTTGTTATTTCTAATCGATTTCATCACAAAAAGACTGCCTAGCCTGCAAGCAATTTCCACAAAGTTAGGTCTTTATTCCTGACTTAAGGCATCGTATTGTTAGCCACCTGGCATGTATAGCTTCAGCCCCTATGTATATGCCGGGAACAAAAACAGGGGTATTTGTTATCACACGGAGAGAAAATCAATGTCGAATAAAATTCTGTCAATGATCATCGGTTCTATGTTCGCCGCCAGCCTGGCCCTCAGCCATGTTGTTGTCGCGGCTGAAGCCCCTGCTGCTGCCCCCGCCGCTGAAATGAAAGATGGCAAATGCGGTGGCGACAAGAAAGACGCGAAGAAAACCGAGAAGAAAGCAGCCAAGAAGAAAGATGGCAAATGCGGCAAAGACATGAAGAAAGAAGACATGAAGGACGGCAAATGCGGCGGTAGCCCAAAAGCCAAAGACGGTAAATGCGGCACCGGCAAATGCGGCGCTGGCGACAAGAAATAATCTGATTGGATTTACTCGTGTCACTACTGACAGCAAAGTTCTCTAACAGATGATGATAACGGCGGACAATGTCCGCCGTTATTTTTTGGTTACGGTTTGTAAGCATCCCATCTTAGTTCTGGTCTTTCTCAGTATTAAATATATTTTTTTACGAGGCAGACCATCTCATGCTGACAGACAGACTGAATAATCTTCTCATTACGCCGCTTGACCATTTTGGACAATTCATACCGCAGATGGGACTACGCCTGTTGTTGGCTTATGAATTCTGGGAATCGGGACTGGAAAAATTTCGCGGCGAAAACTGGTTTAACGCAATCCATAATCAGTTTCCTTTCCCTTTTAGCGTCATCCCAACCGATGTCAGCTGGTTCCTGGCAACCTGGTTTGAAGTGTTAGGCGCGATCGCACTGCTATTGGGGCTGGGCACACGCTTTTTCAGTTTTGCGTTGATTATCCTGACGATTGTCGCATGGTATAGCGTTCATGCCGGACTTGGTTATAACGTATGTAATAATGGTTATCAGTTACCACTTATTTACATCATTTTATTCTTGCCATTGTTCTTCAACGGCCCGGGCAAACTGAGCCTGGATCATTTTATTGCCTCTAAATTTTTCCGATAAAATTAACCTCCAATAAAAAACCGGCCAACAGGCCGGTTTTTTATTGCGTTCATTCATTTCTGCTTATCGATGTTTACGTTTGGCAGCGATACGCATCCGTAGCGCGTTGAGCTTGATAAAGCCTTCGGCATCTTTCTGGTTATAGGCACCGGCATCATCCTCAAACGTGGCGATACTGGCATCAAACAGACTGTCGGTTTCGGACTTACGCCCACATACGCTGACATTACCTTTATACAATTTCAAACGCACTATGCCATTCACAGTTGCCTGTGAGGCATCGATCATGGTTTGCAACATGTGACGTTCCGGCGACCACCAGTAGCCATTATAAATCAGGCTCGCGTAACGCGGCATCAAATCATCTTTCAAATGCGCCACTTCGCGATCCAGTGTCAGGGATTCAATTGCCCGATGGGCTTTGAGCAAAACGGTACCACCGGGTGTTTCATACGCGCCACGGGACTTCATACCGACATAGCGATTTTCGACAATATCCGCCCGACCAATCCCATTGGCACCGGCAACTTTATTTAAATGAGCCAACACCTGTGCCGGCGTCATCGGTTTGCCATCAATCGCAACCACATCACCTTTGGCATAAGTTAATTCGATTTCGGTGGGACTATCGGGTGCGGCTTGCGGTGAGACACTCCAACGCCACATGTCTTCTTCAGGTTCGGACCAGGGATCTTCCAATACGCCGCCTTCATAAGAGATGTGTAACAAATTGGCATCCATCGAATAGGGTGATTTCTTGCCTTTCTTGAAATCCACCGGGATAGCATGGGCCTCCGCATATTGCATCAGCTTTTCACGTGAAGTCAGATCCCAGATACGCCAGGGCGCAATGATCTTCACATCCGGTAATAATGCGTAGGCGCCCATCTCAAAACGAACCTGATCATTGCCTTTACCGGTCGCACCGTGAGAAATAGCATCAGCGTTGGTTTTCTTGGCAATTTCCACCAGTCGTTTGGCGATCAACGGCCGCGCTATGGACGTGCCTAACAGATATTCACCTTCATAAATGGTATTGGCGCGAAACATCGGGAAGACGTAATCACGCACGAATTCTTCTTTGAGATCTTCGATATAGATTTCTTTGACGCCCATTTGTTGGGCCTTGACACGTGCGGGTTCAAGTTCTTCACCCTGACCAATGTCTGCAGTGAATGTCACCACTTCACACTGATAGGTTTCCCGCAACCATTTTAAGATGATGGAGGTATCCAAACCGCCGGAATAGGCCAGCACCACTTTCTTGACAGACATTGCGCTCCCCTCTGGGTTAACGAAAATCGAGGGAGCGGATTATATCAGCCCTTTTTCTTTTTATCGCGGTTCAGAACCACCTGAACCTGATCGGGTTTTATCCCTTGCTGCTCAAGCTTGGATTTTTTCTTGGTATAGATAGTAATCTTGAGTTTCTCTTCGTCCACGCCCTTATGCATCAAATAATCACGCACCGCCTGGGCACGGCGGGTAGCCAAACGGTAGTTGTATTGTACCAATTCCTTGTTGAGCGAATAAATCTCGATATCGACGCTCTTAATTCCGGCATCCTTGGTCACCAGCTCCAAAATCCCTTCGAGTTGCTGAGTGACCGTTTTACTTAACCTGGAACTATCGGCATTAAATTGCAGGACGGTGACTTTGACCTGCTTAAAATCGTAATGTAATAGTTGTGCACGGCATTTATCAAAGTTCTCTATCCCCGACTTGAAATTCATGGTCGATAAAGTGATTTTGACATCGCGTGCAGCATCCGCACCATCATAAAATTGCAGCGTGGTCTGCATACCTTCGGCCAAATCAACCAGCAGACGTTGCGCCCACTCTGCCGAGGCGGTCATGGCATGCTCACCCTCTTCCATTTCGATGGTACCCAGGTTACTCGGTCTGGTGTAATGCGACCAAAGCGGGGGTTCACTGTGGATTAGTGCCACGCCATTGCCCGCCGGTGGATTCGCCGCCAGCAGCATGAATTCCAGGGGTTGGGCAGTACCTTGCCGAAATTCAGCGTAGCCAAAATTCGGAATAGGTTGTTTTAAACTGCACGATGTTTTACTGCTTTGAGTTAACCAGGTACCACGATAGCCCGGTGCATAAAATTTGATATCGCCCTGCTGCAAGATTTCTGGTGCATCTTTATGGTAGTCATGCGTCGGTGTCAGTGCATCGCCAGCTTTACTCGTTTGCTCCAGCGGTGCCGACGGCGGCGCGGTGACAAAGATGCTGCTCAGGATCGACTTTTTGGGTTCCACACCCGCTGCGGGGCTTGCTGCAGGCGATGCGACTGTATCAGTTGTTGATTCTTTGGAAACAGTATCTGCTGACTTGGCGGCATCACTTTCCGGTAGTTTGCCGGGTTTGGCCACATGATTGGCCGCAGGTCCTGGGACATCCTCAAAGCGCGGCGGTCCCGCCAGGGTAACACTCGTTACCACGCAGGTTAGCAATCCAAGCAAAAATGTTCGAATTCGGGCTGTCATGCCCGTTAAGAAAGCAATATCAATGCCAGAAAATCCAGTGGCAAGTTACGAGTGACGAGGATGCAGCTTTCTCCCTGGTAACTCGTCCCTGGAAACTTGTTACTTTTTCTTGGCGCTCCGCCGTAACCGGGAAGCCAGGCGGCGTGCCAAGTCACCAAACAGCTCTGTTTGAGTCGGATGAGGATGAATCGCCATCCCTACCTGTTCTAAGGTCATATTACCGCTGACCATCATGACCGCCTCACCGATGAGGGTATCGGCATGATCAGCCAGGAAATGTACCCCAATGACGCGCTGGCTGGCTTTATCGGCCACCAGTTTAATAAGGCCATGGGTTTCATTATTAATCATCGCCTTGGCATCAATGGACATCGGTACTTTGATTTCAACGGCATCAATACCCTTTTCTTTCGCCTGGTCTACCGATAACCCGACAAAAGCGGCCTCGGGACGGGTAAAGATCACGCCGCAATCCTTATCCTGATCATAGGTATGGGCCACACCACTGATATTGGCAGCAGCGACCCGGCCTTGCTGACCTGCGGTATGGGCGAGCATGTAACCACCGATGACATCGCCCACGGCAAAAATATGCGGCAAATTCGTGCGGCAACGATTGTCCGCCTTGATGACACCTTTTTCCGCCGCAATGCCGGCTTTATCGAGTTGCAGCGGCTCGAGCACCGGGCGCTTGCCCGTCGCCATAATGACGTAGTCACAAGCAAAGGTCTTGGCCTTCCCGCTGGCATCCGCATAGGCCAGCTTCATCAGACCGGGTTTACCTTTGATTTCGTTGATCTTGACCGAGGTTTCAATGGTCAGATTCGGATCGGCATTGAGTACCGCGGTGAGTTGCGTGGCGACTTCTTTTTCGACTTCCGCCAAAATGCGATCCTGTACTTCCAGCAATAATACCTTGCTGCCGAAGTCCTGGAATATCTGCGCCATTTCCACACCGATGGCACCGCCACCGATCACGCCAATCCTGGCAGGAACCTTTTTCAACGACCAAACGGTATCCGACGTCAGTACACCACCGGATTTGACGCCGGTGTCGGCACCCTTAATGGGTGGAATGAACGGCGGCGCACCGGTAGCAATAACGGCGGCACCAAAGGTCACGGCTTTGCCTTTCTTGGCATTACCTGGTTGTGCACGTGTGTGTGGATCTTTGTTATTGCCACCGACATCTACAAACACGGTGTGAGCATCCACAAACCGGCCAAAACCCTGCATCACATCGATGCGCACACCCTTGTCGGTTTTCAGGGCCATGTCACCACGCGTTTCGAGAACTTTGCGGCGGGTCTTTTCCAGCTTCAGCCAATTGAGTTTCGATTTGGTTGTTCCTTCCACACCCAGATGATCATCATGAACACGATCGCGCATGCGGTCGGCTGCTGCACGCCAGGCTTTGGAAGGGATACAACCACGCCACAGACACTCACCACCGGGGAAAGGCGCATCATTGATCATCGCCACTTTATAACCATGTTCGACCAGGTCGCGGGCACAGTCTTCACCGCCGGGTCCGCCACCGATAATCACGACATCGTAATCGTATTTACCTTTAACTAATTCAAAACCTGAAGATGCTGCCGCCGGAGCACGACTGACCGCAACGGCTGACGCATCCAGCCAGCTTGGATTTTCCACAAACCCTTTAAAGACATTTAAAAATTTCGCCGCATCCGCACCATTGACGATGCGGTGATCTGCCGTGATGGTCACTGGCATACCTTGTGGACCATTCGTGGAGATGGCAAAGATCGCCGAGGTTCCGGGCGAAGGAATTGCATCAAAATGCGCCACGCCCATCATGCCCATATTGGAAATCGTGAATGTCGGATTGGAATACTCATTGGGTTTCAAACGCCGCAGACGGGCGCGATTCACCAAATCTTTCCAGCTGTCATTGAGTTCATTCACCGGATGATTCATCACATCACGTAATACCGGAACAACGAGACCCATGCCTTCAGTTTCCACCGCCAGTCCAATATCGATTTGCGCACGCTCGACTATGCGATCTTCATGCTGATACACCGCATTGACCTTCGGATATTTTTGAATGGCCATGCCTGCTGCTTTGGCCATCGTCACGGTTAACGATAAACCCTTGGCTTTGGATGCGGCTTGTAAGGCGCTCGGATCGATATTCACCGTGACGCGGAATAACGGCATCGATAAGGAAAATTCCATGCTGTGTGCCACAGCCTTTTCCATGCTGTCCATCGGACGCCCTTGACCGGGAACCGAAAACACTCGCCGCGTTGCACCGGCCTGTACATCGGTATTCAACACATCGGCACCAATGATCACACCATTGGGACCGGTACCCTTGGGAATGCTGTTCAGATCGATACCGTGTGCACCGGCCAATTGCCGCGCATACGGAGTCGCCATATGTTTCACGGGGCGTGGTGCAGGTGTAGCACCCAGCGGTTGGGCGGGAATATGGGTCTTGGGTTTTGCCGTACCTGCTGGTTCGACCGGCAGATGCGCCGCTTTGGATTCGGATTTTTTCGCAACGCTTGTCGCGGAATTTTTGGTATTTAAAACATCGGTTTGTTTTGCCACGATGTAGGCAATAACGTCGCCCACGGGCACGGTACTGTTTTCTTCCGTAATCGGTCCAGACAGGTACCCATCACGGAAAACTTCGACATCCATGATCGCTTTATCAGTTTCAACCTGCGCGACAATATCGCCACGCACGAGCTCATCACCGACGTTCTTACTCCAGCTGACCAACAGACCTTCAGTCATCGTATCAGACAATTGCGGCATCTTGATTGGATGCGCATCTTTCGGACCAGCTACCTTGCTGGCTGGTATTGCAGTCACAGCAGCTACCGCTGTTTTAACTTCGGTATGGGCAACCGGTGCATGACCATCACGTTCAACTTCGTCTTTGCTTGCCACCAAATAACCGATTGCCTGACCAACGGGCACAACTGAATTGATATCCACTAACGGACCAGACAGATAACCATCACGAAACACTTCCACATCCATGATGGCCTTGTCGGTTTCCACCGTCGCGACGATCGTGCCGCGCTCGATGTAGTCTCCAATTTGTTTCTCCCAGGTCACCAATGTCCCTTCGGTCATGGTGTCGGATAACTGTGGCATTTTAATTGTGTAGGGTGCGGCCATAAAAACAGTTCCTAGTGGCGAGTAGCTAGTTATTCTTCGTAGCGACAATCAGTATGCGCCGGTGGCCGGATAATCCGACCACCCGCGACTGATAATTAAATTTTACCAAGTACCTTCAAGGCGCCCTGGTAGACATCATCCGCACTGGGGATAGCTGCCTTTTCCAATTGCGCGTTATACGGTACCGGTACATCCGCCGCATGAATACGCACAGGTTGCGAATCCAGCGCGAAGAAGCAATCTTCCATAATGCCGGTAATAATCTCGGCGCCCACACCCACTGGCGCTTCATCTTCCTCGGCTACGACCACGCGATGGGTTTTTTCCACTGAGCGGCGAATGGTTTCGCGATCGATAGGTTTTAAGGAGCGCAGGTCCACCACCTCAGCACTGACGCCGTCTTTTTCCAGACGCTTGGCGGCTTCCAGACACAGATGCACACTGTAGTTGTAACCAATCAATGTGATGTCTTCGCCTTTACGAACAATCTCTGCACCTTCGAGTGGGCGGAAGAATTCGGTATCCGGCATTTCTTCCTTGATGTTGTACATGCGTTCGTGCTCGATGATCACCACCGGATCATTGCAACGCACCGCAGATTTGAGCATGCCATAGGCATCGATCGGGCCACGCGGCGTAACCACGCGCAAACCGGATGTACTCATGAACATGCGCGCCAGGCGCGCCGAGTGTTGTGCCGCCAATTGATGCGCGGTACCACCGGGCGTACGAATCACCAATGGACAATGCACGCGGCCACCCGACATGTAGCGGATCTTGGCGGCGGCATTGACGATCGTGTCGAGCGCCAACAAGGCAAAGTTGATCGACATGATTTCAATGATCGGGCGCATACCGACCATCGATGCGCCAATACCGATACCGGTATAGGAATTTTCCGAGATCGGAGTATCAATAACACGCTCAGCGCCGTATTTGGTATACAGCCCCGAGGTAGCCTTGTAGGTACCCCCGGCAACACCAATATCTTCACCCATGGCAAAGACCAGGGGATCATTTGTCATTTCTTCATCGTGGGCACGGCGAATCGCTTCCCAATATGCAAGCTGGGCCATAAAGTAACCTCGTTAGTATTTATTCTGTAAGGGACCGATCCAACGCGGATCCGGATTATCGTCGAGTACGTACCTGGTCAACTCAGCAACCTTGGGTTCCGGACTCTGTTCGGCAAATTTGATGATGTCTGTTTCAATTTCATTTTGAACGTCATCCTGCATTTTTTTAACATCAGCATCGGTAATCAGTCCTGCTTCAATTAAACGCGCCTTGTAAATATTGATCGGATCGCGTTTTTCCCATTCGGCTTCTTCTTCCTTGGTACGATAACCTTTGGCATCTGACATCGAATGACCACGGAAACGATAGGTCATGAATTCGATGAAATAGGGTTTGGATTCTTTACGGACATAATCAACTGCCGTCTTGGCCGCCTTCATTACCACATCGATGTCCATACCATCGTGTTGGCTGGCCTTCATGTTGTAACCACACACTCGTTTATATTGATCACGTACCGCAGTGGAACGATCAATATGTGTACCGATGGCATACATATTATTTTCGCAGACGAATAACACCGGCAGATTCCAAACTGATGCCATGTTCATGGTCTCATGGAAAGTACCCTGGTTATTGGCACCATCACCGAGAAAACAAATGGCAATCTGATTGGTTTTCTTGTGCTTGCAGCCCAGTGCCAGTCCTGCTGCTAATGGGAATGGTTGTCCTACCAGCGCATAGCCACCCATAAAATTCGCGGTGGGATCGAAAATATGCATGGAACCGCCACGCCCGCGCGAGGAACCGGTTTCTTTACCATAGAGTTCTGCCATGACTTCGCGTGCGGGTGCACCAGCTTTGAGTGCATGGACATGATCGCGATAGCCGGTAATGACGTAATCGGCTTTGTCACCGCCACCCATCTTGGCCATCTCTAATACACCGGTAGCAACGGCTTCCTGACCAGAGTACAAATGCAAAAAGCCACCAATCTTACGCTCCATGTACGCTTCAAAAGTACGATCCTCGAATCGACGAAAGAAGATCATCTCGCGCAGCAAGCGCTTTTTGTCCGCATCTGTCATATCTAACCCTTAATGTTATGCTGCAGAAATTGGCCTGACCAAATCTTGGCCACACCGAGCTTGAAAGGCGCGTATGATCGACTTTTTTTTATGGAAAATCAAGGAATTCCCTGTCATGAATACGACCGGATCGAATAAAATTCCCGGTAAAACAAGCGTTTGTCTCTGGCCATGGACTTTTCACTAATGGCTGCAACACTTAACTCACACAGGCTCGGAATCCGATTACTCGAATGCACAACCGACAGGCAGACCGACAATGAGCAGCACCCCGGACATTGCACCACAAACGATCATTGCAGGCTGGATCGAAGGCATTACCGCCTCAGTCAAAAACCGCGATCTTGACGCACATATGAAAATGGTCTCAGCCAGCGTACAAGTCTATGGCATGCCCAGCAAAGCGGTGATTGATTTTAAAGAATGGCGTATGCGGCGTAAGGTGGAATTCACCAGTGGCGAATTGATGTCGATTAATTATGAAATACAACGCATCATTACCAATATGCAACGCCGCATCACCTTCACGGCCGTAGAAAATTTATTGAACAATACCGGCAAACTGATTCGTTTGGATAAAACCATTATTCTGGAAAAAGAAGAAGATGACGTTTGGCGTGTCGTGGAAGAATCGATCAAAGACTGGAAAGTTAAAAAATACGACAGAAAATAATCAGGACAAATTTAATGACGGATAAACAATTTCGAGTTGAACGTGACAGCATGGGTGAACTACAGGTACCCGCAGATGCACTGTATGGGGCGCAAACCCAGCGCGCCGTCATGAATTTCCCCATCAGTAGTTTACGCATGCCACGCGGATTTATACGTGCATTAGGTTTCATCAAGTCGGCCTGTGCTGCCGCAAATCAGCAACTCGGACTGCTGGACACCAGCATAGCAGCGGCGATTCAGGAATGTGCTGAAACCGTTGCCACCGGCAAGCATGACGATCAATTTCCCATTGATGTATTTCAAACGGGCTCAGGCACCAGCACCAATATGAATGCCAACGAAGTGATCGCCAGGCTGGCCACAACACAACTTGGCAAGACTGTTCATGCCAACGATCATGTCAACATGAGTCAAAGCTCCAATGATGTGATTCCCACCGCGATCCATGTCAGCGCCTACCTCGGCATTGAAGAACAGTTGTTACCGGCCTTGGCGCATCTCATCAGTAGTATCGATGCGCGCGCACTGGAGTTACAGCATACGGTTAAAACCGGTCGCACCCATTTAATGGATGCCATGCCAGTCACATTCGGCCAGGAACTCTCGGCATGGTCAACCCAAATCCGCCAGAACATGTATCGCATCCAGGCCTCACTGACGCGCCTGCGGGCATTGCCACAGGGCGGTACGGCAGTGGGTACCGGTATCAATGCACATCCCGACTTCGGTAAAAAAGTCGCCGCCGCACTCAAGGTACGCACGGGTATCGCGTTTACACCCATGGATAATTTATTTGTTGGTCTCGCCAGTCAGGACAGCGCCGTGGAAATGAGCGGCCAATTAAAAACGCTGGCTGTCACCATCACCAAGATCGCCAATGATTTGCGCTGGATGAACTCCGGCCCGCTGGCTGGCTTGGGTGAAATCGCGTTGCCGGCATTGCAACCGGGCAGTTCAATCATGCCGGGCAAAGTGAACCCGGTGATTCCGGAGGCCGTCGCGATGGTCTGTGCACAGGTGATCGGCAATGATCTGACCATCACCATGGGTGGCCAGTCCGGAAATTTCCAGTTGAATGTCATGTTACCCGTGATTGCATACAATTTACTGCAAAGTATTGAGCTACTCGCCAACGCCGCCCGTGTACTCGCCGATAAAGCTGTCGCCGGATTCAGTGTTAACCATGAAAATATAAAAACCGCATTGGAGAAAAATCCAATTCTGGTAACCGCATTAAATCGTGTCATCGGCTATGAAAAGGGGGCAGCAATTGCCAAAAAAGCTTATGCTGAGGGTCGTTCGATTATCGATGTTGCAATGAGCGAAACGGGCATGAGTGAGACGGAACTAAAACAATTACTTGATCCTGCCACGCTGACACGCGGCGGGATTAACGAAGGTGGTGGCAGTGGCGGCGGATAACGGCATGGCAATCCGCGTATCAGGGTTTAATGCCAATGATCTGCACCACCGCACCCTTGCCGTGGTGATAACGCCCTTCAATCACATCACGATCACATTCCAGAGCATGCACAAACTGCAAACCCTTTAATTCATTTTCCAAACCCGACAGTGTCATGGTCATTTCTGCCACTTGCGGACCGCCGGTTTTAAATTCCAATTGCTTTGGTGTATATGCTTCCAACAGCAACACACCACCGTGACGCAAACCCGCAACACATTGCTGATGTACCTTGGCGCGTAAGGGTGGCGGGACATGACAAAAAATCGATACGATGGCATCCCAATGGTTCGGTTCAATCACAAAGTGAGTCAAGTCCACGACATGCGTGGTAATCGTCACACCACGTTCCTGTGCCAATCGATTGGCCTTGGCTAATCCGACTGCGGAGGCATCCACCGACGTCACCTGGTGACCTTGCTGCGCCAGATAGACTCCGTTGCGTCCCTCGCCATCACATAAACACAATACTTTTCCTGCAGGAATGCGTGCGATGTTTTCGCTTAAAAATTCATTAGGCTCCTTGCCATAAGCATATTCCTCATCCGCGTAGCGCTCATCCCACATACAGTGTTTCCCCTATAGCGTTTAGTGACATCACGTGTAATCTTAGCCATACCTATGTAAGCTTCGTACTGTACAGTTGGTATTCTGTCACAATATGGGTTGGCATCTCACTACCCGTTACCTGACTAGGCCAAATAACCACAAACTAATCCATGGCCACACTACAACTCAATGTACTTGGTATTCCCGCGCTGCTCGATAGCCAGGGCCAAGCAGTAGCGTATCTTAATAAAAAAACTTTTGCATTGCTGGTCTATGTTGCCATGCATCCCGGTCAGTCTTTTAGCCGGGATGAACTTGCCACACTCCTCTGGCCGGAGAATGCCCTGTCGCAGGCCCGTCTGAATCTTCGGCAGGGTTTGCAGGAATTGCATAAACAATTTCCCGAACTGGAACCGCTACGGATTTCCGCAGGCCAAATGTTACAGTTACCCGATGCACTGCTGGGTATCGATGCGCTGACTTTTATAGACTTAATTAAATCACCACAAGATGTCATCGCACTAAACCAAGCCATGGCTATTTATCGTGGTGAATTTATGCAAGGCTTTAACTTGCAGACACCAGTTTTTGATCAATGGGTAGCAGAACAGCGTCAGCAGATACAACAGCAACGGCAACATTCGTTGCAATCACTCGCAACTCAGGAACTGCATGCAACGAATTCTCAGTTAAATAATCCGCAGCAAATCGTCAGCGCCTGTCTGCAGGCTGCGCAACTGGATTTAACCAGTCAACAATATCAATCCGCACTACGCTTTCTCGATCGTGCGGAGGGTTTATGCGATGATTCAGCCATGCATGCTGCGATAGTACTGCTGCGTGGCGACATCCTGTTGGAATCAGGCACGCCTTTATCCGCCATTTCCGCCTTTGAACAGGCCTACAAGTTAACCCCTGATCCGTTGCAACAGGCGCACGCATCCATTGGTATGGCACGTGGATTGTTGGCGCGTCAGCAATTCTCTGCGGCGAATCAACTACTGGATCCCGCTTTGGCTACTCTGGTCAATACGGACAGATATACGTCACTGGCACAATTGCATTATTGTCGAGGCATACTGCAACAACGCCAGGGACTAAGTGAACAAGCAATGTATGAACATCGCCTCGCTGTAAAATTTGCCGAACTTGCCACGAATGCCTTATGGCTGTGCCGGACCTTGCAGGAACTTGCTGCGACTGCGCTGCGTTTTGCACATTTCCGATCTGCATTGACTCACACTGAACAATGCCTGCGGCATGCGCAGACACACAAATTAAATCAATTTGAAATCCCCTGCCTGATTTTGCGGGGCCAGGCACAATTATCACAAAATCGATTACACGATTGCTTCCTGGAACTGGAATATGCACTGAGCCTGGCCAAACGCGATGATGACTTGCGACAACAGGGCCTGACACTTTTACATTTGGCTGAGTTGTCGCTCTGGCAAGATCGGCATGCCACCGCACTTGCCTATAGCGACTCCGGTTTACAGTGCGCGCCGACAAGCGTCGCAAGCGCGATATTGCAGGCGCTCCATGTATTGGCTGAACACATGCTGCACAACGTGCATGACGACGATGATCGAATAGACAAAGCCTATATGCAAAGTCTCGAACATAATGATCCCGCCAGTTCTGCGATCATCCTGGCAATGCTCTCACGTATCACAGCGGACCCGCAGCGGCGTCTTTGGGCATGGGAAGAAGCTGAACGGCTCTTAACCAATTTACCTGTGAGTCTGGATCAACTGCGTTTTTATCAACATGCGATTGAAGCAGCCATTACCCATGAACACTGGAACCATGCCCGGCGTTTTGCCGAGCAGCTGCGCAAAAATATGACGAATGATATCGCACCGTTCTACACCATGTTTGCCGATCGAGCCCTGCTGCTCGCCCGCATTGCCACAAGCGATGACGATCAATCCAACCTTGCCAAAATTGAACGCTTGCGCAAACAGGCCTTTGAGCTTAATCTGCTGACTCTCTTGCCGGCGTACGATGCCGCACAACAACGCATAAATCTTGCCATGGATATCATTTGCTGATGGAACATGCTATTAAACTGGTGCATATCACCTGCGTCGTTCTCTCTATCACTGGTTTTTGCGCCCGTGGATTTCTCAAATTCAACAAGAGTAATTTGTTGTCGCGACGCTGGCTCCGCATCGCACCACATGTCGTCGATGCGCTATTACTACTCAGCGCCGGGACACTTGTATTTCTACTCCAGTTGAACCTGTTGCAACAACCCTGGTTAATAGCAAAAATTTTCGCCTTGCTATGCTACATCGCACTCGGACTGGTTACGCTGCGCTTTGCCAAAAGCCAATCGGCGCAAATTGCGAGTTTTATAGCTGCCATTCTGGTTTTTATCTATATCGCATCTGTTGCCATGACCCATCAGGTCATGCCCTGGTTGGCAGTTAATCACACCTGAGAAATTACTTATGGCATAATGCCACCTGCAACGCAGGTTGAAGCATATGACCACCATCACCATCATCAAACCGGACGATTGGCATCTGCACGTACGTGACGGCGAATTGCTGCGCGATGTGGTTCCGGACAGCGCGCGCTGTTTCGCTCGTGCCATCATTATGCCGAATCTGAAACCACCTGTTCTGACTACAGCACAAGCTCTGGCATACCGCCAGCGTATTCTTGCCGCCATACCCAAAGGTGCTGACTTCACGCCGTTAATGACTTTGTATCTTACTGACAACACACCGCCTGCCGAGATTGTCACGGCCAAACAATCGGGATTAATCCATGCGGTAAAGCTCTACCCGGCCGGAGCAACGACGCATGCCGATGCCGGTGTCACCGATATCACCCGCACCTATACCACACTCGAAAAAATGGCAGAGCTGGGCATGCCGTTATTAGTCCATGGGGAAGTCACTGATCCGCAGGTCGATGTATTCGATCGCGAACAAGTGTTTATCGATCGCGTCTTGCAGCCACTGTGTCAACGCATCCCGCAATTGAAGATTGTGTTTGAACACGTCACGACGGCCGATGCAGTTAAATTCGTGGAACAGTCGGCCGCAACCATTGCTGCCACCATCACACCACATCATTTGCTATACAACCGTAATGCCATGTTCCGCGGTGGCATTCGCCCGCATTATTATTGTTTGCCGGTACTCAAACGTGAACAACATCGCGAAGCGTTAGTGCGTGCGGCAACCTCCGGTAATCCCAAATTCTTTTTAGGCACCGACAGTGCACCGCATGCGCAATCCGCCAAAGAAACAGACTGTGGTTGCGCCGGACTTTACAACGCCCCTGCCGCTATTGAATTATATGCTGAGGCCTTCAGTACCGCTGGCAAACTCGATCGACTGGAAAATTTCGCCAGCTGTTTTGGGGCGGATTTCTATGGCCTGCCGCATAACACCACGAAAATTACTTTGCAGCAACAAGACTGGCAAGTGCCACTGACGCAACGCTTTGGCAAGGAAAAGATTATTCCGATGCGCGCAGGTGAAACCGTGCATTGGCAATTGCTGAAAATTTAGATAATTATTTGAATTCGCTTAGCGCAATAACTAGTACACAGGCGTGACGCGATAACCACGTTTAACCAGATCCTGCAAAATCCCTGTGTCTCCTGGTAAATGCAAGGCACCCACCGCAATGAATGCATTGCCTTCCTGCAAACGCACCTGCATACGTTCTGCCATGCGCTTATTGCGATCGATTAACAGCGTTTGGTTAAATTGATCCACCAAAGCGGATGGTTTGGTTTTATTGAGGCTTTCACTGAAGCGTTGCAAGGCAGGCAGATCACGCTGTACATACAGATTGATTAAGGTCTGTAATTGCCCTGCCAGTTTCGGATAATTTTCCAGAGCATCATCCAGCAATGTGATTTGCTGCTCCTGTGACAGTGTTTCGAATACCGCGATTTGCTCAGCGTAGGTTTCCAGACCATAAACCGATTTATTTTGTTGTACTGCACGATCATATAAAACCCGATCCAGAAATTCGCCGGTCATGGGTTTGGGCATACTCAATTGCGCCATCACCGCCCAGGGTTTGAATTGGCGCACGAGCATTTCTGGTACGCCATAGTCCGCCAACAGTGCCGCGCATTTATCGTAGCGCCCCTGGCCTAATATAGTACGCAGGTCCTTGCCATCCTCCAGTATCATGCTCATGGCGGCCGTGAATGAATCGGTAAGATTCAGGTCGATTTCCGCAGTAAAACTGCGCGCCTTATCAAACTGTGGTTTAACCACATCTGCCACTTGTAACACCCTGGTATCTTCCGAATGCACCGTCCCCAGTAGATAGCTGGCGGCGCTGTTTTTGCCCTCGATTTTCCAGAGGATGCCTTGTTGTGCAAGGGCTGGCGTGGTGACGAACAACAGCAACCAGTAACTGTACTTTACTATCTTCCTCTGCAGCATCATGCATTCCTTTTCTATTCAATCTGGCCGGTATCAATTTAACATGGCATTCGTTATGCTGCCATGCCATGAATGACGACAGCACCCGCATCACTTCTATCGCCCGACGTTTTCGCAGCTTCCTGCCCGTGATCGTCGATGTCGAAACCGCCGGCTTTGAGGCTGACCGTCATGCGTTATTAGAGATTGCCGCTGTACCCATCATGATGTCGGAAAACAGTACCCTCGTTCCCGGTGCCACCATCGCCTGTCATGTGCAACCGTTTGCCGGTTCTGTCTTGGACCCGCGCTCACTGGAATTCAATGGCATCGATCCCTACCATCCATTTCGTATGGCCAAACCCGAGAAGGAAGCGCTGGAATCCGTGTTCATGCCGGTGCGTGCCTTGATCAAGGCACATAAGTGCACCCGCGCCATCCTGGTGGGGCACAATGCATTTTTTGATTTGGGGTTTTTACGCGCTGCCACGGCGCGCTGCAAACTCGAGAAGAAAAATCCATTTCACGCTTTCAGTTCCTTTGACACCGCCACACTCGGTGGCCTGGCCTATGGCCAAACTGTTTTGTCGCGTGCGGCTCGTGCGGCAGGTATCCATTGGGAAGAGAAGCAGGCGCATAGTGCGATCTACGATGCGGAAAAAACCGCGCAGTTGTTTTGCAAGATCGTCAACGAGTGGGACAACAAGGTCGGTATCCCACTCGCTGCGTTCAATACTGAAAAAGAAATGAACGATGCCGACGAGGCTGCAGGCAATTAGTTCTGCGTCGCGGCGGTCTCGTTAATCATTTTTTGCAATTCGCCTTTTTGAAACATTTCCAGCGTAATGTCACAGCCACCAATCAATTCACCGTTGATATACACCTGCGGGAAGGTCGGCCAGTTGGCGTATTGCGGCAGGTTCTGAAAAATCTCCTGATCCATTAACACATTCACATGTGCAAAGGGTTTGCCACAGGATTGCAGTGCTTGCGCCGCACGCATGGAAAAGCCGCATTGCGGTAATTGCGGTGTGCCTTTCATGAAGATTACGACTGGATTGCTTTTGACGATTTGATCGATGCGTTGCAGGACGTCCATACTCACCCTCGCTGAAAAATAATTCCCCTGCCCTATGCAGGATATAAACAAGTTTAACCATCCGCTCGATTTGGAACCATACCTAAGCGGGGATGGTATATATATAACGTGAGATTACCGTCGGTATTTAACAAGCGACAACGCGACAGGGATGTCGCGTGCGCATCGTCAAGCCAGGATGGCGCGTCGATGCGAAGAGCGGTTAAATGCCGACGGTAATCTCACCTTCGCAAGAGATATGGCTGACAAGCACACTTCTCAAGGGGTGCAAATATTTCTACTGCCTCAATTCATCGAGGGCGTCTGATCAAGATTCAACTGGAACCACAGCTCCAGCAAGGCCAGATGCCACAACTTGCTACCTTGCAGGCGGGTGAAGTGCTGATCCGGTGTGGCCAGTAACATATCCACGTAACGCCGATTGAAGATACCGCGATTCCGGCAGGCAGAAGAATCAAGGATCTGCCGCATGAAGCCCAGGAATTCACCGCGAACATATTTCAATGCCGGCATGGGAAAATAGCCTTTGGGTCGATCGATCACTGCATCCGGCACCAAACCACGTGCGATTTGTTTCAGCACATGTTTACCACCGGAGTTCAATTTCAATTCCGGTGGCATTTGCGCGGCCAGTTCCACCAGACGGTAATCCAGAAACGGCACGCGTGCTTCCAGACCGAAGGCCATTGTCATATTGTCGACGCGCTTGACCGGATCATCGACGATCAAGGTGGTGACATCCATGTGCAACACGCGATCGATAAATTCGGTGGCATGCGGTAAGGCCAGCAATTCCGCGATCTTGTTGCGGGTGTGATCCTCGCCGCGATACGCCGGGGCAACCGTCTCTAAAAATTCGGGGTGATCGCGATCAAAATAATGTCGCGCAAACAAATCCACATCCGGATCATGATTGTGTTCCTGCCACAGGCGCGGGAACCAGAAATAGCCGCCAAACACTTCATCCGCACCCTGACCACTTTGCACAACCTTAACAACCTTTGATACCTGTTCCGACAGCAAATAAAACGCCACCGCATCCTGCGCCACCATGGGTTCGGACATACAGCGTACCGCTTCGGTAAGTCGCGTTAACACCTGATTATTGGGAATAAGAAATTTATGATGACGGGTGTCATAACGCGCTACCACCTGATCGGAATATTCAAACTCACTGCCCTTCTCTTCGGGTTGATCTTCAAAGCCAATGGAGAAGGTCAGCAAGTCATGCACATTTTGCTCTGCCAGCAGAGCAACCAGCAAACTGGAATCCAGTCCACCGGAGAGCAATACACCAACCGGCACATCCGCCACCTGCAAGCGTTTCTTTACCGCATCGCGCAATTGCGCATGGATCAATTCGGTCCACTCTGCTTCTGTATGATCTTGCGCAGGACGTGCTGCATCCAACTCCCAGTAACGTCGCGAAGTGACATCACCCACGGCGTTGATCAATAACGAAGTGCCGGGGGGTAATTTGCTAATCCCTTGTAAAATGGTACGGGGTGCAGGAATCACACCATGCAAGGTTAACTGATGATGCAAGCCGATCGGATCAACCTGTGTATTTACGTCACCCGCGGCAAGCAAGGCTTGCATGTTCGACGCAAAGCGAAAATGGGTTTTATTGTGGGCAAAATACAAGGGTTTGATACCCATGCGATCGCGCGCGATGAATAATGATTTATCGTTGCGATTCCAGATGGCAAACGCAAACATGCCATCGAGATATTCCGGGCAACGCTCGCCCCACTTGTGATACGCCTTGATGATGACCTCGGTGTCGCCGTCGCTTTTAAACGTGTAACCTTCGTCGATGAATTGCCGGCGCAACTGTGGATAGTTATAAATTGCCCCATTAAAAACTATCGTCAGGCCCAGTTTTTCATCCACTAACGGTTGATTGGATCGCTCGGTGAGATCGATCACCGCCAACCGTCGTTGCCCGAATTGCAATGGCCCATTTTGCCAGGTGCCTTGCGCATCCGGCCCACGCCGCGCCAGCAACGGCAACATGCGCGTCATCACCTGCGCATCGGGTTGCGCCTGATCCAGGCGTAATTCACCACAGATACCGCACATACTATTTTGCCTTTGCTCCGTATCCGCCACCACCGGGTGTGGCGATAGTTAATCGATCACCCGTATTCACTTGCACACAGACTTTAGACGGAAGCAATTCATCGTTCAATCGATTTTCACCTGATGTAGCATCTTGACCACCTTGCAATCCCCAAGGCGCATGCTTACGGCGCTCGGTTAGTAAAGTTACCGTGGTTGGCGCGAGAAATTCGAACTCACGAATCAAACCATCGCCGCCTTGGCGTGCACCTGCGCCACCGGAATTTTTGCGTATGGCATAGCGAGACACACGAACAGGATAACGCATCTCCAACACTTCAATCGGTGTATTGCGGGTATTGGTCATGTGAGTTTGCACGGCCGATATTCCTGAACCTCGACTACTCGCACCCATGCCACCACCGATTGTTTCGTAATAATCCCAGCTTGTGCGTTGATACTCACCACCCATCGCCAGATTATTCATGCTGCCGTGACTCGCCGCGGGAATACGATCCGGAATCGCTTGCGCCAGGGCACCCAGGATCACATCCACGACGCGGGTACTGGTTTCAACATTACCGGCGGCCACGGCAGCGGGTCGCCGTGCATTCAACAAACATCCTAATGGCGCATGAATTTGTATCGGTGCAAAACTGCCAGCACAGGCTGGTGTGTGCGCTGGCATCAGACAACGAAATACGTAATACACACCGGCGGCTGCCACGGCTAATGGACAATTAATATTGCCTGCGACTTGCGGTGCGGTTCCGGAAAAATCCACCTCGACGTGATCATCGCTAATGCGTAAGCTCACGTGAATTGGAATATCGCGTTGTCCCAAGCCATCGTCATCCATCACATCGGTGAATTGATATTCGCCGTTGGGGATCTGTGCGATGCTGGCCTGTGCCAAACGTTGCGCATAGTCATTTAATTCATGTAACCCAAATTGATATGCCGTAATCCCCATCGATGACAATAATTGTTGCATGCGTTCCATACCGATACGATTCGCACTGATCTGCGCGGCGAAATCGCCGTGAGCATCAGCGGAGTTACGCAAACCGGCGAGGATCCATTGCAGACATGGCTGATCGATTTCCCCACCGCGCAGTAAATGTTGTGGCGCAATCACAATGCCTTCTTCTTCCAAGGTGGTTGAGATCGGCATCGATCCCGGACTGTGACTGCCGATATCGGCATGATGCGCGCGATTGGCGACAAACCCGTATAACTCAGTGGCGCAATAAATCGGCGCAATCAAGGTGACATCGGGAAGATGAGTGCCGCCCAGATACGGATCGTTGACAACAATCATGTCGCCTGCTTGCCAGGAAATGTGTTGCACGATGTCGCGCATCGCATAGGCCATGCTGCCCAGATGTACAGGAATGTGCGCCGCTTGTGCAACCATTGCACCAGTGCGATCGAACACCGCACAGGAGAAATCCAGCCGATCGCGGATATTGGGTGAAAAGGCCGCGCGTTGCAGCACCGCGCCCATTTCATCGCACACGGCGTTTAAACGACTGGCAAAGATCGCAAGATCAATCGCATTCATAATCTAACAAGCTTTTTGTGGGATTGTAGCATGCAGCTATTATCACCTCTGGATGGGTGCCAAAACAGTAAATACCATAGTAAACTAGTCACGTTAAAAACCTTTTATCCAATCCCATCTCAACAATCACAACGGGGAGTACTAAATGAATCCATTGACTTCGATTCCTGGCACGATTATCACCGGCATCGTTATTGCCATCGCTGTTATCTTCGGCCTGCGCACCGGCAATGGTGGCAGCCATATTGAATGGACCGTCTGGTTCCATGTGGTTGTCGGTATCACCTGGATCGGCTTGCTGTATTATTTCAATTTTGTACAAACCCCTGCCATGCCCAAAGCCAAGGCCGATGGTACGGCTGCTGGCATTACCAAACATATCGCCCCTTCAGCGCTCCTGTGGTTCCGTTATGCAGCATTGTTGACCTGGCTCTCCGGCGCCGCTGCGCTATGGAACATGGGCATTTTGCATGATGCATTTATGCTCAATGGCGCCAATAATCCCAACGCGCCAATCATTGGTATGGGCGCCTGGCTGGGTACCATCATGTTGTTCAACGTCTGGGTACTGATTTGGCCGAACCAGAAGAAGATTCTGGGCATCGTGCAAGCCACTGATGCAGAAAAAGCCGCTGCCGGCAAAATCGCCCTGATGGCCTCACGCACCAATACCGCGCTGTCCATCCCGATGCTGTTGGGCATGACTGCCTATGCACACGGCTTGCCGTTCTAAGCAACATAAAGTTGTCATAAACGTGACAAACCCGGCGCTGCCGGGTTTGTTTTTTGTGGCTTAAAGGTTTGCGTTGTCACAAATGAAGGACTAGAATTTCGACTTCTGTATTAAAACTAAGCGGCCTTGGGCTGCTTTTTTATTTATGGTGTCTGGGAAAACGATGACGGACCATTTGATGCAAAATTACGCCCGCCTGCCGGTGGCCTTCGCCAAGGGTGAAGGATCCTGGTTATGGGATACCACGGGTAAAAAATATCTCGATGCAATCGGCGGGATCGCGGTGTGCGGGCTCGGCCATGCCCACCCGGCTGTCGCCAAGGCAATCTGTGAGCAAGCCACCACGTTATTGCACACCTCCAATGTTTACCAAATCGGTTTGCAATCGCAGTTAGCCGATCGGCTCTGCCAGCTCGCCAATATGGATCGCGCATTTTTTTGTAACTCCGGTGCGGAAGCCAATGAGGCGGCCATCAAACTGGCACGACTCTATGGGCATCAACAAGACATCGCGATACCGCATATTATTGTGACCGAAGGCAGTTTCCATGGCCGTACCATGGCCACGCTCACCGCCACCGGTAATCGCAAAATTCAGGCCGGTTTTGAACCACTGGTGCAAGGGTTCCTGCGTGTGCCCTATGATGATGTCGGCGCTATCGAAACTATTGCCAAGACGCATAAAGAAGTTGTCGCCATTCTGGTCGAACCGATCACCGGTGAAGGTGGCGTGCGATTACCTGCACCGGATTATCTCAATCAACTGCGCCGCATCTGTGATGACAAGGGCTGGTTGTTGATGCTGGATGAAATTCAAACCGGCATGGGTCGTACCGGCAAAATGTTTGCGCATCAACACAACGGTATCACGCCGGATGTGATGACGCTGGCCAAGGCACTCGGCAATGGTGTACCGATTGGTACTTGTCTGGCAGCTGGCAAGGCCGCTACAGTATTCCAGCCAGGAACGCACGGTTCCACTTTTGGTGGCAATCTACTGGCGTGTCGCGCGGCACTCGCCGTACTTGATGTATTGGAAAAAGATAAACTCACTTCACGTGCCGCCGCATTGGGTACGCGCATGGTCGATGGTTTTGCCA
Source organism: Gammaproteobacteria bacterium (assembly GCA_024641475.1). Taxonomy (GTDB): domain Bacteria; phylum Pseudomonadota; class Gammaproteobacteria; order UBA6429; family Thiohalophilaceae; genus JACQBC01. Next base: position 24,023 of record JAHECZ010000011.1, on the reverse strand, counting down.
AATCACTGGCGAATACAGCGGGCGTCGCTGCTATCCGCGGTCAAGGCATGATGATCGGCGTGGAGCTGGATCGTCCCTGCAAACCGGTTCTGGAACAATGTCTGCAAAACGGTGTATTGATCAATGTCACCGCTGACAATGTTGTGCGTTTATTACCGCCGTTAACCTTAAGCGATGCGGAAGCCGACACCATTGTGCGTGTCGTCAGTGAACAGATCCGCTCCTTCTTACACCGCTAATCTTTTTATTCTGGATAGTCAGCCTATGCCTATGCATTTTTTAACTCTCATGGATTTTGATAAAACCACTTTGCGGGCTTTATTACGTCGCGCCATGGAACTCAAGGCCATGCAACATGCCGGTAAAGACCACGCCTATTTTCCACGCCGTATCATGGGAATGATCTTTGACAAGTCATCGACTCGTACCCGCGTTTCTTTTGAAACGGCGATGGCGCAGTTCGGTGGCCATGCGATTTTTCTGTCGCCACGTGATACACAATTAGGCCGTGGTGAACCCATCGAAGACAGCGCACGCGTATTGTCACGTATGGTCGATATCATCATGATCCGTACTTACGACCACGCGAACATCGAACGTTTTGCCGAATACTCCAGGGTACCGGTGATCAATGCACTGACCGACAAATATCATCCCTGCCAATTGCTTGCGGATATCCAAACCTATATTGAACATCGCGGTGAAATTGCCGGCCGCACCGTCGCGTGGATCGGTGATGGCAATAACATGTGTCATTCTTATATCGAAGCCGCACGTCAGTTCGATTTTCATTTGCACATCGCCACTCCTGCCGGTTATGAACCGGACGCGGATATCGTCAAAGCCGCAGGAAGTCACGTCAGTCTGTTGCGTGATCCACGCGAAGCGGTGCGCGGCAGTGATCTGGTCGTGACCGACGTCTGGGCCAGCATGGGGCAGGAAGATGAGCAGGAAAAACGTATAAAGTCATTCCGTAATTATCAGGTGACATCGGAGTTGATGGCGCAGGCGAATCCCGATGCCCTGTTTATGCATTGCCTGCCGGCTCATCGCGGTGAAGAAGTCAGCGCCGAGGTTATCGATGCGTCTGGCAGCGTGGTGTGGGAAGAAGCCGAGAACCGCCTGCATAGTCAGAAGGCCCTTATTGAATACCTGTTACCGCATAAATAATCCACCAGGCCCCTGCAGTTGAGCAGAAGCATGCTATACCTCTTTATATGTTGAAATATCCAATTCGCCCATTGCTGCTACTCTGCTGTTTCAGCCTCACGCTACTGAGTCAGGCTGGCCCATTGGAAGACGGGCATGCCGCTTTCAATTCCAAAAATTACAGTGAAGCGTATCGGCTGTGGTTACCTCTGGCGACAAACGGTGACGCTGAAGCACAATACAATCTTGCTTTACTGCTGATGAAAGGCACGGGCGTTGCCAAAGACGAACGTAAGGCTTTGGAATGGTTGCATAAGGCGGCGCACCAGGGCATGACTGATGCGATGTACAACATCGGTGTGATGTTCTATGAAGGTAAAGGCGCCTACCGCAGCGACCAGAGCGCGATTGAGTGGTGGCAACTGGCTGCCGATGGAGGCAATGCCAATGGCCAATACAATCTCGGTGTCATGTACGCATTTGCGATTGGCATAAAACAGGATACTCCCAAGGCGCTATCGTTGTGGCAAGCTGCGGCCAAACAAGGCCATGCCGATGCGATCGACATGTTGATTCGCGCTTATACCGGGAAACTACCCGGCGCCAAAGCCGATCCCAATCAGGCTAAATATTGGCAAGACCGCAAAGCGGCAATACATCCGTAAAATAACTTATTTATCTTTTTCGCTGCGGTTCGAACCCCGCACATCCTCTTCGACCTGCTCCAGACTGGTATGCCGCACGTCCTTGCCACCAACCAGATAGATCACATATTCACAAATATTGCGGGCGCGATCACCGATACGCTCCAGCGCACGCGCTGACCACATCACGCCAATCACGCGCGGAATCGAACGAGGATCTTCCATCATGTAGGTCATCAATTGCCGCAGGATGCCTTCGTATTCCTGATCGATCTTTAAATCTTCCTTGGCAATCTGGGTAGCCGCCTGCACATCCATACGGGCGAACGCATCCAGCGCGTCGTGCAGGTTACGTCGCACATGATCGCCGAAATAACCGATACCCAGCAACGGCTTGGTATCTTTGGTCGATTCGCCTTCGATAAAGCGCAATGCCATCCGCCCTACGCGTTCGGCTTCATCACCAATCCGTTCCAGATCGGTAATCGTTTTAATGATCGCCATCAGTAAACGTAGATCGCCGGCTGCAGGCTGACGCCGCGCCAGTATGTGAATACACTCATCGTCGATTTCGACTTCGAGACGATTAACTTTATAATCATTGGTAATCACCACTTCGGCGAGCGCGCTATCCATCGTTGTCAGTGCCTGTACGGCATCCGCCAACTGCTGCTCGACCAGACCGCCCATGTACAACACCTTGTTACGGACATCTTCGAGTTCTTCATTGTAACGTTGTGAGATATGGTGACCGATCTCAGGCTTCTTCATAACAACTCCTTGTGCGCATTTGGCGCCGACTCACACTATATATTACTGCCATTAATCTGCAAACTTAACCGTAACGACCTGTGATGTAGTCTTCAGTCTGTTTCATATCCGGGTTGGTAAACAAGGTATTGGTATCCGCAAATTCAATTAATTTACCCAGGTACATAAACGCGGTGTAATCCGATACCCGTGCTGCCTGCTGCATATTGTGCGTCACGATGATGAGCGTGTAATTCTCTTTGAGTTCATAAATCAACTCTTCGATTTTCAGCGTTGAAATCGGATCCAGCGCTGAGGCTGGTTCGTCTAACAATAGAACCTCCGGGCCGATAGCGATAGCGCGGGCAATCACCAAACGTTGTTGCTGACCACCGGAAAGACCCAAGGCATTATCATGTAAGCGATCTTTAGCTTCATCCCACAATGCTGCGCTACGCAAGGCCTTTTCCACCGCCTCATCCAGACGACGTTTGTCGCGCACACCCTGGATACGCAGGCCGTAAGCAACGTTTTCATAGATCGTCTTGGGAAACGGATTGGGTTTTTGAAAGACCATACCGACGCGGCTACGCAGTTGCGCGACATTGACGCGCTTTTCATAGATATCCTGCGCACCGAGTCGAATCTTGCCATCGATCCGGCAACCATCAACCAGATCATTCATGCGATTAAAACAGCGTAGCAAGGTGGATTTACCACAACCACTGGGGCCGATAAATGCGGTAACACGATTACGTGGAATCACCATATTTACGCCATGCAATGCCTGCGCTTTGCCGTAGAACAGATTCAGGTTTTCCACCTGCAAGGCTACCTGCTCATCCTCAAGTCGGGTTTGATCGAATTCCCGATTCAGTGAACTGATATTTACGCCGTGCGTGCGTGGGGTATCGGTGGCAGTGGTTGTCATCTTTTCACCTGTAAATTAATAGTTAACCTTCCAGCGCACGATATTTTTCCCGCAAATGATTGCGGATACGTATCGCGGCCAGATTCAGAAACAAAATCACCAGAACCAGCAACAAGGAGGTGGCATACACCAATGGGCGCGCCGCCTCGACATTGGGACTCTGAAAACCCACATCGTAGATATGAAAACCCAGATGCATGAATTTGCGATCCAGATGAATAAACGGCGTTACGCTGTCCAATGGCAAGGAAGGCGCCAATTTAACAACACCCACCAACATCAGTGGCGCCACTTCACCGGCAGCACGCGCCACTGCCAGAATCAATCCGGTCATGATGGCCGGGCTTGCCATTGGAATTACGGTGCGCCACAGGGTTTCGAATTTGGTTGCGCCCAAGGCAAGACTGCCTTCACGAATACTGCGAGGTATTCGTGACAAGCCTTCTTCGGTTGCGACAATCACAACCGGCAGAGTCATGATGGCGAGCGTTAACGAAGCCCACATGATCCCCGGCGTTCCAAACACCGGTGCAGGTGCCGCTTCAGGATACAACAGACTGTCGATGCTACCGCCCACGATATACACAAAGAAGCCCAATCCAAATACGCCATACACAATCGATGGCACACCAGCAAGATTGTTCACCGCGATACGAATGATCCGTGTCATTGCACCTTGCTTGGCGTATTCGCGCAAATACACGGCAGCGATCACCCCCAATGGCGTGACCAGTACGGCCATGATCAACACCATCATGACCGTGCCGAAAATCGCCGGAAAAATGCCGCCTTCGGTATTGGCCTCACGCGGTTCATCCGATATAAATTCCCAGACATTGGCCAGATACATCCAGGACTTGCTGAATACATTCATGGCATTTGGCTGATACGCCTTAACGACCTTGCTAAAGGGAATCTCGATGACCCGGCCATCCTGGATGGTCGCCGTAAAGCTGTCACGTTTGATTTGGTTATAAAGATCGGTGAGTTGTTTTTCAAACACAACGCGTTCATTCGTCAACTCTGACCGCTCGGCATCAAGTTCGGCCTGATGATCGGGTGTTAAAACATTATTCAGTTCATAGCGACGTTGTTGCAGACGCAATTTTTCCTGCTTGGCATTAATCACCCCAATGGATGACTTTTCAATATGCTTGATTTGATCGTATAACGCCACCGCACGTTGCAGGCGAGGCTCAAATTCCTGCCATGCCGTGGCTGAACCAGTCGCAACCACCTGGCCATTTTCTTTGACCTGTTGCAGATAACCGTAGAAATTACCCCATTCACGGCGCACCACGACCAGTAAATCTTTCGGCTGTTCCTGTTTAAGGATATGCGGTTGCAGAATGAGTTGGAAGTCCACGCCATACGCGTCACGGTTACCCACTTTGAGAACATGGCGGGTTACAAATAATTTATCTTGCGGCATATCAAAACCATTAGCGCGCAACACTTCGGTTTTGACCTGTTCGGTATCCCAAACCTCACCGATCAAATGGGTGGTCTGACCATTCTTTTCCTTGTAATCCATGGCCACTACATCACCCGGCCAGAAAAATCCCAGTCCGCGTATGGCAATCAAGGTAAGCAGGCCAAACACCGCTAACAGACTGATACTCACTGCCGAGGCATTGATCCATATCCATGGAGCGCCACTTTTGAACCAGCTTCTCATGTCATGCTCACCTGTTACAAACTGCTGTATTTATGTCGCAACCGCTGCCGAATCACTTCAGCCAGCGTATTGACTACAAAAGTAAAAATAAATAACACGATCGCTGCCAGGAACAACACGCGAAAATGCGTGCTGGCCACTTCGGCTTCGGGCATTTCTACGGCGATATTGGCCGACAAGGTACGCATGCCCTGGAAGATACTGGGGTCCATGACTGGCGTATTACCCGTGGCCATCAAAACGATCATGGTTTCACCAACAGCACGCCCCAGACCAATCATCACGGCAGAGAAAATCCCGGGACTGGCAGTGAGAATCACTACACGCACCAACGTTTGCCACGGCGTGGCGCCCAGTGCGAGTGAACCATTGATTAAATGTTTGGGTACAGCAAACAGGGCATCTTCTGCAATCGAAAAAATAATCGGGACGACGGCTACACCCATGGCAATACCAACAACCATCGCATTGCGCTGATCGTAATCTATGCGCCAGCCCTGCAACCAGCCGCCTTTATTCGGGTTGCCCAGCCATTCGACGAGATTGCCATGAAAGAACCACAGCTCCAGATAGGGCGAAATCACAAACACCAACCAGCCCACCATCAGAATGGCGGGAATGAGTAATGCACCTTCCCAACCTTCCGCTACCCCAAAACGTACTTTTGCCGGTAAACGGTGCCAGGCATACGCGGTAAACACCACGCCAAACGGCATCACTACAAACAGCAAAATAATTGCCAGCAGATTTTTTTCCATCATCGGTGCCAGCCATAAACCGGCAAGAAATCCCAGAATCACCGTGGGTAACGCAGCCATGATTTCGATGCTGGGTTTCACCGTACGACGCATGCGCGGTGACATGAATTGCGCTGTAAAGATCGCGGCCATTATTGATAGCGGCACAGCAATAAGGATGGCATAAAAAGCCGCCTTCAACGTGCCAAAAGACAGCGGCGTTAAACTGAACTTGGGTTCGAAGTCGTCACTGGCTGAGGAAGATTGCCACTGATAGCGCGGTTCGGGATAACTCTCATACCAGACTTTTTGCCACAGTGCCGACCAGGACAATTCCGGATGGGGATTATGAATCTGCCAAAAACTCAGCGTATTGGTTTCATCCAACACCACCATACTATTGGCGCGAGGTGACAAACCAATGCGTTGCAGCGCCTTGCTCGCAATCGCCTGCCGTACCAGCGTACGTTCTGCGGTGGTGTGATAAATCCCCGCTGATCCGCCTTCATCGATGGCGATAAAGCCTTTGCGATTCAGCTCCGGGACAATCTGCACGATTGCCTTGGGTAATGGTTCGAAGTCACGATATTTGACCAATTGCTCATTATTATTTTCATCGCGCACCAGAGCCCACTGACTGACATAACCATCAGAACTGCCGACCAGCAGCGAGATGCCACCCGTCAACGTGGCAAGTGAAGTCAAATTCGTTGCACCATGCGTCACACTCAGATGCTGCAATAACCTGGGTTGTGCCTTGTCACTGATGTCATACACACTCAAATTGCCATTGCGGCTGGCGATATAGAGTTGGCGTTGATCCTTGTCGATCAATAACTGTGTTACTTCGGCGGTCGGATAAGGCAGGGTTACGCTATTGCGTTCAAAGGTCACTGCTTCACTCAGAAACGATTTTTGCTTGGTAATACTGACCAGCAACAGACGTTGATCGCCTGTCGCCGCTGCCAGCGTCACGCTATCGTCATTCTCTTGCATGGCCAGTCGATTTAAGGGCTTGCCACGTGGATCGACAACAACCGGTTTTTCTCCGTACGGAAAGATGACACTTGGCGTGATGGTGCGTTTACTGTCCTGATAGGTGGATAGATAATCATGCCGTACCAGCAATACCTGGCCACGATCCAAACCCAACGCGAAGGTTGCACGTTTGGCGTTGGCATTGGCAAAGGTCACAATATGGGCGCCGCGCGGAATCTGCAGTTGTACCGATTTAATCAGCTTGCCGCTATGGGTATCAAAAAATGTCAGGCTGCCATTGGCAGCCACGCGTAAGGCCACTTCATTTTGTTCTTCTATGGCCAGATGAATGGTTGGCGTCTGTGGTAGACCCGGCACCTGATAATGTGCCTGTTCAGTAATCCTGGCCGCCTGGAATATGGGAAATACCTCGACCAACAGGAACGCAAAAATACCGGTAATGGCGAGAATGATGCCTATCCCGCCAAAGGCCACGCCATAGCGCACCACTTTGTCCAGAATCATGCGCAACTTGAAATACAGCGTCAGCTTGCCTTCGAGTTCACTGCCACGTGCTGGGCTGGCGTTATTGGGAGTAGCAATCATAGGGGGATGATACGCAGGCTTTATGACAGAAATGTTACAAAAAAGCCCCGCACTGGGCGGGGCTTACAGAGAGAACAATCTTGTTCTCAAGTTTATGTGGCTAAATTATTTCAACAAGGCCATGTTCTTGTCGGCAACTGAGGCAGGTAATGGGACGTAACCGTCTTTTACCACGACCTGCTGACCGGTCTTGGAGAGCACCATTTTCAGGAATTCACGTTCCAGCGGGGGCAACGATTTGTTTGGATGCTTGTTAACATAAATGAACAGGAAGCGTGACAGTGGATAGCTACCATTGAGTGCGTTAGCTTCAGTGGCTTCAATCATCTTGCCGGCTTTATCTGCCAGCGCGACCGCTTTAACACCTGAGGTCTTGTAGCCAATACCTGAATAACCAACACCATTTAACGAAGCAGTGACAGACTGGACAACTGAGGCGGAACCAGGTTGTTCATTAACCGTGTTCTTGAAATCGCCTTTACACAGCGCATGTTCCTTGAAGTAGCCATAGGTACCCGACACCGAGTTACGACCATACAGCTGGATATCACGCGATGCCCAGGCACCGGTTAAACCCAAATCACCCCAGTTCTTGACATCTTTGGGTGAGCCGCATTTACGCGTGGCGGAGAAAATGGCGTCCACTTGTGCCATTGCCAATCCCTTGATGGGGTTGTCTTTGTTGACATACACCGCCAAGGCATCGATCGCAACCGGGATGGCGGTAGGCTTATAGCCATATTTCTTTTCAAAGGCTTCGAGTTCCTTGTCCTTCATCTGCCGGCTCATCGGGCCAACATTGGAGGTACCTTCGGTCAATGCCGGAGGAGCCGTTGAAGAACCGGCGGCCTGAATCCCGATATTCACGTTTGGATAGAGACGTTTGAATTCTTCGGCCCAGAGGGTCATCAGGTTTGCCAAAGTATCCGAACCAACGCTGTTGAGGTTGCCGGAAACACCACTGGCCTTTTTGTAGTCGTGTAATTTGGGATCAACGCCCGCAGCAAATACCTGCGCGGAACAGGCCAGTACACTGACCAGACAAGCTGTGGTAACCAATGCTTTCTTTAACATGCAAGTAATCCTCGATGTGAATAATATTTGTGATGCCAAGTGTGCGATGTCTGTATGACAGAATCATGAATTCTATATGACGCTTTTATGACAGATGTCACTTTGATTGCACCGCAGCGCGGCCACTGCCTTTTGCTGCAATTGCATCCAATGGAAAATCACAATAAAAAGTACTGCCACGCCCGACTTCGCTTTCGATACGCAATTGCGCTTCATGACGACTCAAGGAATGTTTGACGATCGCCAGCCCCAAACCGGAACCACCGGTTTCACGCGAGCGAGCCACATCAACGCGATAAAACCGTTCGGTGAGTCGCGACAGGTGATGCGGTGGAATGCCGATACCATTGTCCTTGACAGCAAAATGAGCACCCTGCTCATCGCGATACCAACGTAAGGCGATCGTCCCCCCTGCTGGCGTGTAATTGATGGCATTAATCACCAGATTGCTAAAGGCGCTATCGAGCTCTTTGGCATCGCCATAAATAAACAGCTCCGGCTCTGCCTGCAAGGTGACGTTATGCTGTCGCTCACCACTGAGAATTCGCGCTTCTTCGCACAAGGTGGCCAGCACCTGCGGGACAGCCACCAATTCATGCTTCATCGGTTTTTGCTGATTCTCCAGGCGTGACAACAACATTAAATCTTCCACCAAACGATACATACGTTTGGATTGTTGCTGCATCAATTCAATTGGACGTTTTAATGGACCACTCTGAAATTGCGTGTCGTTACCGAGTATTTCCAGGTAGCCGCTCATCACAGTCAGTGGCGTGCGTAATTCATGGGATATATTCGCCACAAAATCCCGGCGGATCTGTTCGACCCGCTGCAACAACGTCACATCGCGCGCCATCAAGAGAAATTGATCCTGACCGTACGGTGTGACACGCACGGCCAGAATAATATTCGCATTTTCAGGCGAAGGAAAATTATAGATTTCGTTGGTGTCATTGCGCTGGAAATATTCATGGAAACCGGGATTACGCACCAGATTCGTCAGTCGTTGCCCGACATCCGCCGGATATTTTAATTCAAACATTTGCCCGGCGCGTTCGTTCCACCATTCAATCTCACCATGACCACGCATGACAATGACGCCATCGGGCATGGCCGCGGTCACATCGCGAAACCGGCTGAGCAATTGCACAATACGCCGCTGGCGTTTCTGATGGCGTTTCTGCACACGATAGAGTTCAGTAAAAATGGCATCCCACATGCCCATCGACGAGGGAGGCACGTATGAGCGGCTTTTACGTAACCACCATTCGAGACGATACAGATTATAGAGATACCAACCCAGGTAGCCACCCAATACCAGTACCAGGCTGACCGCGACATAGCCCACCAGGGAACCGACGAATATCGCGATCGCCAGCAACCCGAGGATTCGCCAGAACTCTTCAAACCAGCTGTTTATCAAAGGTATTTATACCTGTTGTGAAAACCGATACCCCGAACCGCGGACGGTCTGAATGTATTGTTCACAGGCATGGGCTTCCAGCGCTTTGCGCAAACGACGGATATGCACATCCACCGTGCGTTCTTCAATATAGACATTATCGCCCCACACCTGATCTAATAATTGACTGCGACTGAATACCCGGTCCGAATGTGACATGAAGAAGTGTAACAGACGAAACTCGGTTGGTCCCAGCTCAAGCGGCTTGTCCTGAATCATGACCCGATGTCCTACCGTATCCAGGGACAAATCACCTGCCTGTAATATCGCCGATGACGTCCCGCCACCGGTGCGGCGTAATACGGCACGAATTCGGGCGATTAATTCCTGGGTAGAAAATGGCTTGGTGATGTAATCATCGGCACCCGCCTCCAGACCACGGATCTTGCTTTCTTCTTCGCCACGGGCAGTCAGCATAATAATGGGCAGTTCCCGGGTTCGGGCAACCTGGCGGAGTTTGTGTGCGAGATCGACACCGCTGATGCCAGGCAGCATCCAATCCAGCAGGATCAAATCCGGTGTATTGGTGTTGAGCATATCCTGAGCGGTACGGGCATCGGCCGCTTCATACACGGTAAACCCGGCACGGCTCAGAGAAAATTGCAGCATTTCGCGAATTGGGGCTTCGTCTTCGACGACCAGGATAGTCGGGGTATCTTTCGACATAATTTGCAACACAGCTCTTGGTTCCCATCAACAATGACGGGCAGATTACAGCAATTGAATATTACAATGGCATGACACTATTGAATATAGGCCAATTTTTACCCTGCTGAATACTGAATTGTCATTTCGACTCACCTTTTATATATAATGGTGCAATACACTGGCGACACAGTCGCTCGTCATAAAAACGTCATTTTGGGAAAAATACCGAACCTATGCAAAAAACTCTGCTTGCCGTCCTTGCTCTGTGTTGTGTTAGTGGCTTTGCCGCTGCCAAGTCCAGTTACATCAGCGATGAGCTGATTGTCACGATTCGTTCCGGTAAGGGTAATAGCACCCCACTCATCAAAACCATCAAAAGTGGCGAACGGATCGAAATTCTCGAAGAAACCGATACCGGCTATTCACGCATTAAAACCTCGGACGGGACCGAGGGCTGGGTACGCACGCAGTTTCTCACCAATGAACCTATCGCTGCGCAAAAACTGGCAAAATTACAGGACAAATTCACCCAATTGGATAGCAGCAACCAGTCTTTGAAAAAAGATAACAAGGATCTCCGGGCTGAAAAAACCAAACTGGAAGAATCACTGAACAAACTGCAATCCGAGTTCGCTGCCTCGCAAAAAGAATTGTCGCATCTGGGCAAAGTCGCATCCAATCCGATACAGCTCGATAAGGAAAACAAGGAACTGCACGACAAGTATGCTTCCATGAGCAACGAGCTGGAAATGTTGCGCAATGAACATCAGGTCGTGAAAGATCGCTCACGCCAGAATTGGTTCATGGCCGGCGCCGGTGTCATTATCCTGGGCATGGCAATCGGTTTATTACTGCCAAAAATACGTTTCAAACGCAAAGACCGCTGGGATTTTTAATTGATTAAATTGATTGAATCGCTACGCACGCTGATCGCCACGCCCTCGGTCAGCTGCGTTAATCCGGCATTCGATCAAAGCAACCGACCCGTCATTGATCACCTCGCCACCTGGTTAACAGATCTTGGCTTTAGCGTAGAAATCCTGCCGCTACCGACACAACCGCATAAAGCCAATCTGATCGCCACGTTAGGAAAAGGCAGCGGTGGATTGGTATTGGCCGGTCATACCGATACCGTGCCATTTGATGCACAGCGCTGGCAAAGCGATCCCTTCAAGCTGAGCGAACGCGATGATCGCCTTTACGGTCTGGGTACGGCCGACATGAAAAGTTTTTTTGGTTTGGCCATTGAAGCAATACGCCAGTTTCGCGCCAGTGATTTCAAGGAACCCTTGATCATCATCGCCACGGCCGATGAAGAAAGTTCCATGGATGGTGCCACGGCCCTGGTCGAATTAGGCCGACCTAAAGCGCGCTACGCCATTGTTGGTGAACCCACTTATTTGCAACCGATCCGCGCGCATAAAGGCATTATGATGGAATCGATCCGCGTCACCGGTCGTGCCGGACATTCCAGTGATCCTTCCCTGGGTAACAGCGCTCTCGAAGGCATGCACGCCGTGATCGCAGAAGTGTTGCATTTCCGCAAGGATATACAACAACGTTATCGTGATATTCATTTCAAAGTACCGTATCCGACCTTGAATCTCGGCCACATTCACGGTGGCGATAATCCCAATCGCATTTGCGGCGAATGTGAACTGCAATTTGATCTGCGGCCATTACCCGCCATGGACCCACAGGCGATTCGTGCCGAGTTGCAACAACGTCTGCAAACCACGCTGGCCAACACCGGTTTGGATTTGCAGTTGCAACCATTGATTCAGGGCACCCCACCGATGCATACCGATGCCACTACTGCTATCGTGCGTCTGGCGGAGAAGCTGACTGGGCATGCAGCCCAAGCCGTGGCGTTTTGTACAGAAGGTCCGTATTACAACCAACTGGGAATGCAAACCATCATCCTGGGACCCGGTCATATCGATCAGGCGCACCAACCCGATGAATACCTGGCCCTGGATCAGATCCATCCGACCGTGCAGTTACTCCAACAGTTTATCCAACGTTGCTGCGTGCAAGCCGACGTATAAATTTTTATTGCTTTTCCGATCACGCACGCTAAAGTATACGCAACATCCTGTTGTGGCCATGTCATGAAAAATAACAAAGCAGCACCTGCCGATTTTGTTCACTGGTTCCGCAATTCCGCGCCGTATATCCGCGCCTTTCGCGGCAAGACCTTTGTGATCGTGTTTGGTGGCGAGATGCTGACAGATGCGCAGTTCCCGGCATTGGTACACGACATCGGCTTGCTCAACACGCTGGGTATCAAACTGGTGCTGGTACATGGCGCACGCCCACAGATTGAAAAACGCTTACAGGAAAAAAATGCCGAGTTGCGTTACGTCAACGGGCTGCGCATTACCGACGCCGCCGCACTCAATGGCGTCATTGAAGCCGCCGGCAGTGTGCGAGTTGAAATCGAAGCACAACTATCCATGGGCTTGACCAATACGCCGGACGGCAAAGCCGATATCCGCGTGATCTCCGGCAACTTTGTCACTGCCCAACCGCTCGGCGTACGCGATGGTGTCGACTATCAGCACACCGGTGAAGTACGGCGCATCGATCGTCATGCGATACTGCGTTATCTCGATGACGGCTGTCTGGTGTTGCTGTCACCAATGGGCTATTCGCCGACTGGTGAAATCTATAATCTGACCGCCGAAGACCTGGCCACGGCGACTGCAATCCAGATCAAAGCCGACAAATTGATCATGCTCACTGATGAGGACGGCATCGTCGGCAGCAAAAATAAAATATTGCGTGAATTAACGCAGAGCCAGGCGCAGGAATTATTGCAACAACCCGCCAAACTCAAACCCGCGATGCAGATCACCCTGCAACATGCCATTAAAGCATGCAGTTTGGGTGTGCCACGCGTACATATTCTGAATCGCCATAGTGATGGCGCGTTGTTACAGGAATTATTCAGCCGTGATGGTATCGGTACGTTGATCGCTGCCTATCGTTTTGAAGACACGCGGCAGGCAAGCATCGAAGACATCGGCGGTATTCTGGAGTTGATCGCACCGCTGGAACAGGAAGGCATCCTGGTGCATCGCTCGCGTGAATTGCTCGAAACCGAAGTGGATCACTTCAGTGTTGTCGAGCGCGATGGCCTGATTGTCGCCTGCGCGGCGTTGTATCCCTACCCGCAAGATAATGCGGGTGAGCTGGCGTGCCTGGCTGTACACAAAGATTATCGTGATGCCGGTCGCGGTCATGCGTTGTTTGACTATGTTGAACGCAGCGCTCGTCAACAGAAACTCACCAAATTATTTGTGCTGACCACGCGCACGGCCGACTGGTTTCGCGAACGTGGTTTCAAACCGGCCGAGCTTGCTGCGCTACCGATGAAAAAACAGGGACTGTATAACTACTCCCGGCAATCCAAGGTGTTCATCAAGGAACTTTAAGATGCGGCCGTTCCTCAAGTGGGCAGGCAATAAATACCGGTTACTGGAACATATCCACAGCATGTTACCCCCCGGTAAACGGTTGCTGGAACCTTTCGTGGGTTCGGGCGCGGTATTTCTCAATACCGATTTTCCACACTACCTGCTCGCGGATAACAATCCGGATCTGATTAATCTCTATCAGCAGCTGCAAAATCAGGGCGACGCTTTTATCAAAACCTGTCAACGCCTGTTTACGGCCAGAACCAATGAATCGGACTATTTCTACCGGCGGCGTGAAGAATTTAATCGTAGTGACGATCCGCAACGCAAAGCCGCATTGTTTTTATATCTCAATCGGCATGGTTATAACGGTTTATGTCGTTACAACGCCGGCGGCGGTTTCAACGTCCCATTCGGTCGTTATATTCGCCCGTATTTTCCCGCCGACGAAATGCGCTACTTTCACGAAAAATCCCAACGTGCCGAATTTGTGCTGCTGGATTTTGAATCCGCATTACACCAGGCACGCAAAGGGGACGTGATCTATTGTGATCCACCCTATGCACCACTGTCACGCACGGCTAACTTCACCACTTACAGCAGCGGCGGCTTCGATTTGCCACAACAACAACGCCTCGCCGATCTCGCCGAACAAACCCGTCGCCGCGGTATACCGGTATTGATCTCCAATCACGACACCGAATTCATTCGCGCCGCCTATCAACACGCCTCCAATCTCAAGAAATTTTCGGTACGCCGCTTCATCAGTTGCAACGGCAAGAAACGTGGTCATGCTGGAGAGCTGCTGGCCTTATACTCATGAATCGATTCGCATATATATAGCCTTGCAAAGGCACACCAGTTTCCCAATCTGCCATCTCATCCAACCGCGCACAATTCCTGCGGCCACGATCACGCTTTTGGCTCGGTGCCGGAAATAGGGGTAAAGCTTTCAGCTAATAAACCGATTAAAAGTACATCTATATCAAACTACCAGGTAGTCAGGTATCCAAATCATGCCATCGCCCAAGACGTCCCATATTTGTACGCATTTCGACCTCACCTGCAATATCTTGGTGATGCAAGCGGACGATCATCTCGCGGCGCTCTTGCAATATCTGCTGGAACGGGAAGGTTACGGTGTCAATATCATTACCGATATCGCTGATGCGATTTTGTATATCCAGAACGCCCCGCCGATGGATTTGATCATGGTGGAGGAATCCTGGCTGACAATGCATGACTATCCATTGATGCCGATTCTGCGTAACTACCCACAGTGGAATGCGGTACCGGTGATTGGGCTAATGAATTGCTTTAATCAAAGTAATATCGAGCGTGCCTTGCACGCAGGCGTAACGGATTATCTGGTGCAGCCTTATGAGCCGGGTATATTGCTGGATCAAATTCAGAAATACACCACTGGTGAAATGCTCTGCCATTGATGTCACTCTGTTAGAGGTCGTCATCCGGCGGCGAAACTTTCAAAATTTCCTCAATCGTTGTCAAGCCCATTGCAACCTTGCGTGCGCCGGAGATACGTAACTTGGTCATTCCGAGTTTAACCGCTTCGCGACGAATTGCATTGGCATCGCTATCTGGTGTAATTTTACTGCGCAGGGTTTGATCCATAATCATGATCTCATACAAGCCGACACGTCCATAGAATCCGGTGTGGCGACATTCATCGCAGCCTACCGGTTTATAGAACTGCCCCTTGCCTGACATTTTCCACGGCCGTGTCAGCGATTCCCATAGCTGCGGTTCAATTGTGGTGGGCTCCTTGCAACGGGGGCATAAGACACGCGCCAGACGCTGTGCCATCACGCCAATCAATGTGGCATTGATCAAATAGGCGGGCACACCGATTTCACGCAAGCGCGGAATGGCAGCAGCGGCATCATTGGTATGTAACGTCGATAGCACCAGATGGCCGGTCAATGCTGCCTGAATTGCCATCTCGGCGGTTTCCTTGTCGCGAATTTCACCGACCATGATGATGTCGGGATCTTGCCGCAACAGCGTGCGAATACCCGTAGCAAAGCTGACACCGATGTTATGCTGCACCTGCATCTGATTGAATTCAGACACGACCATTTCGATGGGATCTTCCACGGTACACACGTTCACATCGGGAGTGGCGATTTGCTTGAGGGTGGAATACAAGGTCGTGGTTTTACCGGAACCGGTCGGACCCGTCACCAGCACGATACCGTGCGGTTGACTGATCATTTTATTCCAATCGGCAATATCGCGTTCACTAAAACCCAATGCCGGAAAATCTTTTACCAGTACATCCGGATTGAAAATACGCATCACCAGTTTTTCGCCGAAGGCAGTCGGCATCGTCGAAAGACGTAATTCGATCTCATCCCCTTCGGGCGTTTTACTCTTGATGCGGCCATCCTGCGGACGGCGTTTTTCCACCACGTCCATACGACCCAACACCTTGACGCGGGCGATCACCACATTCATGACCGGCGTGGGCATTTCGTAGACGGTATGCATAATGCCATCGATACGAAACCGGATATTGCTCATCTCGCGACGGGGTTCCAGGTGAATATCACTGGCGCGTTGCTGAAAAGCAAATTGCAGCAACCAATCGACAATATGCACCACCGATTGATCGTTGGTATCCAACCGGCCGGTTTTACCCAGCTCCACCAATTGCTCAAAATTGGTAACACCGGGAATATCTTTATCGTTGTCACTGGTGGCGCGACGGATCGAATGACTGACGCTGTAAAATTCATTTAAATAACGGGAAATATCCAGCGGATTAACGATAACCCGCTCCACTGGCAAACCACTGACGTGGGTTATTTCATTTTCCCAACTGCGCACGTAGGGTTCGGCGGTAGCCACGATCACCTTATCTTCCTTCACGCTCACCGGTAGAATTTTGAAACGATTGGCATAGGCCGACGAAGTAATATTGGTCACCGCGGTAACATCGACCTTGAGTGGATCAATGCGGAAATAGTTAAGTTTGCAATGTTTGGCCAGCCATTGGGTCAAGGCTTCCAAATCCAGGAGTTTGTGTGGCGGTTGTTGATCTTTCCATTCCTGCTGGGAAATGATCACCAGCGGATGAATTTCCAGTTTGCCACTGCGTGCCGGAATTAGAAATGTATCGGCGTTTTCTTTACTGATGCGCTTGTCGGCAAGCAAGCCCTCCACCAGTTCATTCAAGGTCAGTTTGCGATCTTGTTGCGTGATGTTATGTTGTGTTTGCATCTTTATCGACCTGCGCGGACCAACCCGCCCAATCCCATTTCTTCCATGCGCGTATTCATATAACTACGCACTTCCGAGGCATCTTCCAATAATAAGACCGCTTGCAGATATTCACGGGCACGTTCCTGGGTAAGATTACGGATAACCCATTTCACCCGGTTCAGACTCGCGGTGCTCATGCTCAGACTATCGATGTTCATGCCAACCAACAAGGCTGCCGCGATGGGATCGGATGCCATCTCACCGCAGACACTTACCGGTTTGTTTTCCTGATGACTGCTGCGAATGGTGTTGTAAACTGCTTGCAATACTGCCGGATGCAAGGTGTCATAAAGTTCCGCAACACGCGCATTATTACGATCCACGGCCAATAAATATTGCGTCAGATCATTGGTACCGATAGAAAGAAAATCGGCACGCCGCGCCAGATTCGCCGCCTGATAAACGGCAGAGGGCACTTCGATCATCGCGCCGATTTTGGGCATCGCCAGCATGTTGCCTTCTTCATTGAGTTCCGAATGCGCACGGCGAATCAATGTAATCGCATCATCGAGTTCTGCCACACGACTGATCATTGGCAGCAATATATATAAATTATCCATCCCGGCCGAAGCCCGCAGCATGGCACGCACTTGCACCAGAAAAATTTCCGGATGATCCAGAGTAATCCGAATACCACGCCAACCCAGGAACGGGTTGTCTTCCTTGATAGGAAAATACGGCAAGGATTTATCGCCACCGATATCCAGTGTGCGTAACACCACCGGTTTGGGTGCAAAGGCGTGTAATACTTGCCGATAGATCCGCATTTGCTCTTCTTCACCAGGAAAACGCTGACGAATCATGAAAGGAAATTCGGTACGATACAGACCGATGCCGTCTGCGCCGGTATTCAGTGATGGAGTGATGTCAGCAAGCAAGCCGGTGTTGGCATACAATGGAATTGATTTACCATCCTGCGTTTCCGAGGGCACATCTGCCAGGCGCAATAAATCGGCCGCCAGTGCCGCTTCTTCTTTGGAGAGCCGTTCAAATTCGGTAATAACATGCAAGGGTGGCGAAATATACACATTGCCGTTATAGCCATCGGCGATAATTACCGAACCATCAATACGTTGTACCGGCAGATCTTCCGCACCCATCACCGCAGGAATACCCAATGCACGTGCCAAAATCGCCACATGCGATGTGCGAGAGCCGCGCGCCGCGACGATACCGCGCAACCGTTCAGTCGGCACTTCACCCAGCATCGGTGCGGTAATTTCCTCGCCTACTAACACCGTGTGTTCCGGAAAGTCACGCTTATATTGCACATCACGCAACAGATAATGCAGGATGCGTCGCGCCAACTCGCGCAAATCTTCGGCGCGTTCACGCAAATAGGCATCATCCATATCCATAAAGACTTTGACTTGTTCTTCGATCGTGGCGCGTAACGCACCGGCCGCCCAGTTACCCTCCATGATGCGCGCTGCAGTGGCGCCACGTAATGAGTGACTATCGAGCATTAATAAATAGGCATCAAATAAACGCCGCTCTTCGCTGGGCAACACTTCACGCAACCGATTCGACAGCGTCGTTAAATCCTGTTTGACCGAGGCCAGCGCGTGATGGAAGGCGTCAATCTCCGCCTGGATATTGGTAACTTTACGATCCGGTATCGCATCGAGATCGGTGCTGGGATAAATGTGTACCGCGGTGCCAATGGCAACACCTGGCGCGCCTGGCAAACCCTGCAAGGGACGCGCATCATGTTTGCGATCATGTTGTTTGAGCAGTAAATCGGTCTCACCGCTGGCCTTGGCATGCGCCATGGCACCAGCCAGCTGCGCTGACATGGTAATTAAAAAGTTCTCATGATCCTCGTCAAACCGTTCAATGCGTTTCTGACGCACAACCAGTACGCCCAGTATTTTACGATGATGAATGATCGGCACGCCCAGGAAGGAATGAAATATCTCCATCCCTGCCTTGTCGCTGTGGTGGTAATTGGGATGTACCTGCGCATCGGCAAGATTGAGCGGCTCAGCACGCGCAGCTACCAGGCTGATTAAACCGGTTTTAAAATCCAGTCGCACTTTACCGACTGAATCAGCCTGCAATCCCTGCGTCGCCATCAATACATGTTGTTGCTGATGTTCATCAGTGAGAAATATCGAACAGACATCCACACCCATCGCATCACGAATGCGCGAGACAATGATCGATAAAGCCTGATCGAGATCGCGGGCGGAGTTAACTTCCTGGATAATACTGCGAAGCGTGTTAAGCATGATGGACTATCGTGCGCAACAATACATTCTGGTGTACAACAGCGGCAACGCCGTAGTTTAGCCGCAAGCAGATCGACTCTGAATTAATGGAATCAATTCCTGCAACGCCTTGTGATACACCATGCGTTTGAATGACACCACCTGATCTACTGTTTCGGAATGATTTATCCAACGCCAGCTATCGAATTCAGGTTTCGGTGAAGCGGTTAAACAAACATGTTGCTCGCTGCTGACCAGGCGTAACAAAAACCATAATTGCTTTTGCCCCTTGAATAAACCCGGGCGACGCTGACGTAAAAACCGCCGCGGAATACGATACCGTAACCAGTGCGAGGTTCGCCCGATCACCTGGACATGCTCTGGATGTAACCCAACCTCTTCATGTAGTTCGCGGAACAAGGCCTGTTCCGGAGTTTCATCAGCGCGAATGCCGCCTTGTGGAAATTGCCAGGAATTCTCGCCGGCGCGCCGGGCCCAAAATACCTCGCCCTCCCGGTTACACAGGATGATACCCACATTGGATCTGTAACCTTGCCGATCAATCACTTGAGCACCACATTTGATTAGCTTTCGAGACCATTCTTCCACAGCTGCACGGGGGTGTAAATCCCGGGTTTGCGGTAAGATGCGCCTCGTCAATTACGGAGCAGCCTGTCTTGAGTTTAGCCATCTTTGATCTGGATAACACCCTGCTGGCAGGGGATAGTGACTATTTATGGGGGCAATTTCTGGCCCGTCAGGGGGTAGTCGATGCGACATGGTATGAGCGGGAAAATAGCCGTTACTACGCGGCCTATGTCGCAGGTACCCTGGATATCAATGAATTTCTGGCTTTTAGCCTCAAACCCCTGGCCGATTTAGCGCCACTGCGTCTGCAGCAGCTCCATGCACAATACATGACGGAGTGCATCAAGCCGCTGATTCGTCCCGCAGCGCTGGAATTAGTCAGTCGGCATCGTGCTAAAGGCGCCAGCCTGCTCATTATCACCGCCACCAATCGCTTTATCACCGCGCCCATCGCCCAAGCCTTTGGCATTGACCACCTGCTCGCCACCGATCCGGAAATGCTGGCAGGACGTTATACCGGTAAAGTCAGTGGCGTCCCCTGCTTTAGGGAAGGTAAAGTCACCCGGTTGCAGCACTGGCTGGCCGAGCAACAACAGTCCTTGACCGATAGCTGGTTTTACAGCGATTCGCATAACGACCTGCCGCTTCTGAATCAGGTGACGCATCCTGTCGCTGTCGATCCGGATCCGACTTTGCGTGAGGTCGCGAATCAACGTGGCTGGCAAATTCTGGCATTACATCATGACTGAGCTGCGTGTGCGCCGACATCAGCGCGCCTTCTTCTTGCTCATCGCACTTGTTCTGCTTTGTCTGTTCAGCATCGCACTGGGATTGTTAAGTGGCAGTTATCACATTAGTGCCACAGAATATTGGACCATATTGCATGGCCAGTCAGAATCTGCAGCAGCACGCGTTGTGTTCGATCTGCGTCTGCCGCGCGTCCTGAGCGGATTTACCACCGGCGCACTGCTGGCACTGGCTGGCGTCCTCATGCAGGTGTTACTGCGCAATCCACTCGCGGAACCGTATGTACTGGGTATATCCGGTGGATCCAGCGTCGCCGTGCTGCTGTGTATGTTGGGTGGCTTCACCGGTATCAGCATTCACGCCAGTGCATTCGGTGGCGCGTTGCTATCGATGTTGCTGGTATTCGCTCTCGCCCGTGGTGCAGGCAGTTGGACACCCACCCGTTTATTACTGACCGGCGTGATACTCGCTTCGGGTTGGGGTGCCGTGATAACACTGATATTGAGCGCGGCTCCGGAACACAACCTGCGTGGCATGTTGTACTGGCTGATGGGTGACTTGAGTTATGCACAGGGCGCAGGTTATACCGTGCTGGTGCTTCTTATCGCGCTAGTGTTAAGTTTTTTGCAGGCACGTCCGCTCAACTTATTATCGCTAGGTCATCTGCAGGCACAAACTCTCGGCGTTGCCGTTGTACGCCTGCAATGGCAACTCTTTGTGCTGGCGTCAATTCTCACTGCCGTTGCAGTCATGCAGGCTGGCAGTATCGGTTTTGTCGGCTTGATCATTCCACATTTGTTACGCCTCGCTGGTTTGCACGATCACCGTTTTCTGTTGCCAGGCGCAGTACTGGCCGGTAGCAGTTTTCTGATCGTGGCAGACACCCTGTCGCGCAGTTTATTTGTCAATATCAGTTTACCGGTTGGCGTCTTTACTGCCCTGTTGGGCGTCCCCATCTTTCTGCTGCTGTTACGGCGCAATCGCGTGGCACTGTCATGACTCCGGCAACACTGACGCTTTCCAGTTTGCATTTGCAGGTAGCCGGTAAAACCTTATGTCAGCCGTTTGATCTGCAAATGCAAGCAGGCGAACGCTGGGCGCTGTTAGGGATTAACGGTGCAGGTAAATCCACACTGTTACACACGCTGGCAAACTTGCGTGCGCCTGATGCAGGACAAATATATTTGAATCAACGCTTGTTAGCAGAATGGCCACAACAAAAACTTAGCCAACTGTTGGCTATTTTGTTACAGCAAACCGACGCGCCATTGACTGGTACAGTGCTTGATTACGTCTTGTTGGGACGCCATCCGCATCTACCATCCTTCACATGGGAATCTGATGTCGATATTCAAATTGCATTGCAGTCACTGACGAGTGTAGATCTGGCGGAATTTGCTAACCGGGATATCGCCACGCTATCGGGCGGCGAACGACAGCGCGTAGCGATTGCACTGGTGTTGACACAGCAAACGCCCGTGCTGTTGTTAGACGAGCCAGTAAACCATCTGGATATTCGTCATCAACATCAATTACTCGCGTATCTCGCCACGCGGGCGACGCAACAGCAGCAATTATTGGTCATGGCGCTGCACGATGTAAATCTGGCAAGGCGTTATTGCGATCATGCACTATTACTGTTTGCGGATGGTACGACGGCGGCAGGAAAAATTGATGTCATGCTGGACAGCGCAACGCTGTCGCGCTTATTTGGTTACCCGGTAACGCTGGTGGAAACAACGGTCGGAGACGTGATTGTACCGTTGTGAAGTCCTTTACGCTGTTGCTGGCGAATGGCTGCCTGTTCTTCCAGCCAACCGATAATTCGATTCCAGTCATTCATATCCTGCTGTACGCGTTCATCCCACATTTCGTAAATCCCGACACCGCGATCGGCCGCACGCACATAGATCTGCGTATCACGCAGGCTGCTGAGAAATGGCAATTTGAGGGTCGTCAGAAATTTTTCCAGTGACTGATACACCAGTGTGTTCTTTTTGACCCGGTTCGCCACCACCCCAACCTGTACACCAAAACTGCGTACCTTACCGATCAATAACAATTCTTCGATGAAACGGGTGACCGCATGGATATCGATTGGGCTGGGTAACACGGGAATCAAAATAATGTCGACCTGCCGGGCAAATTCCTGCAATTGTGGCCCCATCACCCCGGCGGGCGCATCGATGATAATTCGGTTCGTGCCGGGTGGAACACGCCGTTGCCAGGTTTGGGTAATCCCGGTGCGCGCACGTTCATACGCGACAACACCATGGATCGCATTCTTTTCCTTGGGACGTTGGCTTACCCACTTGGTGCTGGAGCCCTGTGGGTCGTAATCGATGAGCGCCGTGGTAAAACCCTGGCTACTGAAATAGCTTGCCAGATTGGTCGCGATCGTGGTTTTACCGCAGCCACCCTTGGAATTCAGGACGAGAATCCGCTGCATATCCGTCGGTGTGTTAACCGCACTGGTCATGAGAAAAGCCTGTATAGAAATTAAGCATTTAAATTAAAGCATGTTTTGGGCGATTTCGCACCCTCTTCATGCCCAACTCGCCTTATTTGCTAACAATAGCTGATAATCGTCTGATTTAACACCAATTTTAATCTGGGTAGACAGAGTGTGAACTGGTTCCCGCTTTAATCAATTTTCCACCAACTTGACGCCATGCCACGCAGTCTCTAGAGTTCGCCTCCATTGTTATCCGCTTCAGGTGCCTGTCCGAGATTCTTCTCAAAACAGGTGAAACGGGAAGCCGGTGAGTCTATTCCTCTTCGGAATACGCAATTCCGGCGCTGCCCCCGCAACGGTAAGCAAGTTACGGTACATCACAAGCCACTGCCCTACAGGTGGGAAGGCGATGTACCAGGAAGTTTTTTCTTCCACTTGCGAGCCCGGAGACCGGCCTGACGGAACAAAACGCTGTGTCGCGGTGGGCGAACTGGCAAGTCTGTCTATGTGGCATTCTTGTTTTTTTCTCCATTGCGACACCAAAAAAATAAACGCGCGCGGGTGTGCGCATCAAACGGAGAAAGAACCATGTCGTCTACTGTCGTCCGGCCATTGGTCGGTTTCATCACTATTATCGCAAGCCTTGCCAGTTTTAATGTAGCCAG
>JAHECZ010000010.1 GCA_024641475.1 Gammaproteobacteria bacterium | reverse complement strand
TTCTCCAGAAAGCTTGCCTATGCCGGTAACGATGAGCCGGTATCCATTGGCGGGTGAGGGTGTTGTCAGACTATAGCTACAATTGACCAAGTTGGCCGCTTCCGCTGTATAGAGGCCACCCGAAGCACCTGGAATTGCACTATTTGTGACATTAGTTCCTGCGGCGGGGAAGTAACTTCCATTCTGAAGAAAAAATTCTTCTTCTGCCAATTTAATTGCAGCAGATTCCGTCTGGCATTCGGCCCGATGGCTGGTGGAGATGTAGCCACGATAAGCTGGTACTGCGATAGCTGATATTACTGCTAAAATCGCAACTACTACCATCAATTCGATAAGTGTCATCCCAGCTATTGATTTCATACAATTGAATCTCCTTATTCGGGAGTGAAGTTCAAAGTTAATGGATAAGTATAATCATTACTTGTGGTTCCGCCTACGGGGATTGCGGTAATAGTGATCTGCACCCCAGTTTGAGGTGTTTTCCTAGTAATATCCAGTCCTTCAATGGCCACTTGTCCGGCCGTACCTGCACCGGGCACACCTGCAAAAAATGCTGGGGAGATTCCATTGCCTGGGGCTTTCCTATTTCCGTCATTAAGCTGCGTAATGATGCTGGTTCCAAGAGATCCAGCACTCATCTTTGCTGCTTCTGCTTTAGCGACACGCAAGGCATTTTCTTGATGTTCATGCAGTGCGGTAATCTTAGTTTCCCTTATATAACCTTGGTAAGCCGGTAGTGCCATAGCTGCCAGTATCCCTATGATGGCAACTACAATCATCAATTCAATTAATGTAAAACCCCTCATAGGACACCTTGACAAATTTTGGAGGGAAATAAAAAGGGGGTATCGATAATAGGTTACCGATATCCCCCCCGGTGAACACGAATATTCGTGGTAGTTAAAGATTACTCTACAGAAAATTGTAAGACATCAGTACCAGGAACATGCAGCGTCGGATAATCAGCTGTTGTTGTACCTGCGGCAGCTACAGCACCTACAGAGACTGTACCACCAGTTACAGGACAACCTGTAGTCAAGCCATCAACATAGACTTGACCAGCAATAGACGAGGCCGCATCAACGAATGCAGGAGTGGTGGCGTCGCCAATCGCTCGTTTATTTCCGTCATTTAACTGGGCAACGATTGGATCGCATGCGCCACCTCGTGCTTGCATTTTAGCTGCTTCAGCTTTACTTAAACGGAATGCGTTTTCCCAATTTTCAATTAAGCCGCTCGCCTTACTTTGACGGATATAACCGTTATACGCCGGTATGGCGATGGCCGCCAAAATGCCGATGATCGCCACGACGATCATCAATTCGATTAAGGTAAAACCTTTAGTTGCTTTCATGAGTACTCTCTCCAAGTGTTAAGTTAAACGCGCGTTTCAAAAAAACCTGTTGCCCTGCGCCTCCCTGGCCTTGCCTGCCTCCCGCACTTCATGTGCAGAATCAATCGGCACGCAAGCTGGTAACTGAAGTTGGGGTAGTAGTTAGCAGCTTATGTGCCAAGTTCGTTCGCCCTTGCAGGAACCATGTCCTGTGTATCGTATTCTGGTGGAGAATCCTTGTATTTGGCTTGATTTATGTGATCTGCTTCACGTTCGGTTGTTCTCTCCGAATGGGTAAAGCAGGGTATTGCCTGGTCGAGCTGAGCAGATTATCTTCATTTTTAATCCAGTATTGTCATAATGTGACCTTTCTGGTCAGTTATTGAAGGTCGGGAAGGTCATTTTGTTGTCGCATTGTCAGCTTATGCTAGCCAAGGCGGTCGTATACTATTCCCTTCACTTCATTTGATTATTTAACTACACTATATAACTAATTGATTAGATAAATAAATATAGTTTGTCGAGTTGGGATAAAAATAACCTGTAATCTATGCCAGGGTAAACTGAAGAATTTCTTAAGAGTCATACAGTGTGAATATCGAACAGGTGCAGGCAAAAGTTGTGAAAGCCACGCAGGAATGGGCGTCGGCGTTCGCACACATGCCGTTGGAAAAATGGTGGCGATCGCTCCCGAAGGTACTGGAGATACTATTCGTTATTCTCTTAGCCAAGGCGGCTGCGGATATCACCTGGTTGATCTTCGCGCCTTCTCAAGAAATTTCGAATGCGGCTACATCGAATACGTCTACAGCGGCGCGACGCCAGCCTCAGACACAACAGGCACGCTTATCGATGGTGGCGAATCTGCACGTGTTTGGCATGGCGGCTCCCCAGGAAATGGCGGGTGGACCAATCAACGCAGCAGAAACTGGTTTGAAGCTGAATTTACGTGGCGTGTTTGCCTCGGATGAGCCCCAAAATTCGTTGGCGATCGTTGCGGATCAGCAAAATCAGGAACATGTGTATGCCCGTGGCGACGCTATTGTGCCAGGGGTGACATTATATGAAGTGTATCCGGACCGGATTATCCTCAAGCGTAACGGTAATTTCGAAACCTTAAGCATGCCGCAGGAGAGTAAGGATATCATCGCAGCAGTACCGGCAGCCGCAAGTCGTTATACCCGCAATAACCGCATGACGTTGCCACCGACGGCGCCGCCGCCAGCCAATAGCGCTGAAGTGCTGAAAAATTTACAGCAGGACATGCTCAAGCGTCCGGAGCATTTCTGGAACCAGGTCCGCATCGACCCCGTCACTGAAAATGGTAGTGTGAGTGGCTTTCGATTTACCCATCGCGACCCGCAGGTGATGCAGGCAATTGGCATCCAGCCGACCGATGTGGTGGTGGATGTCAACGGCAGCCCGGCAACCGATCCGGCGGTGATGCAATCGTTAATGGGAAATATCAGTGGCCCGATTACGCTCGGGGTGCTGCGGGATGGTCAACGTATAGAATTAAGGTTATCGATGTGAATATGCAGTCTATGAAACAACCTGCCTCAGCTTCAGCTGAGCAATCCGTGGCAGCGCAACTTCGGCCTCAATCTCGCAAGTTACAGACAGCCATGCTGTTGTTACTGGCGGGTTGTATTGTATTAAGCGATGCACTGATTCCGTCTGTCGTCGCTGCAGAAGAAATTGCTGCGCCCAGTGTCACCACGAAAAAGAAAAAACGCAAAGTCGTCAAACGCAAAGCCAAAGCCGCACCAACGACGGATAGCAGCGCGCGCTCACGCATACCGGTAGCGAAAAACCCGCCCCTGGGTACCTCGGTGCGTTCGGCCACACCGGCCACCCCGGTTGCGGGATCCAGCGTGCAACCAGGCGGGACGGTACAGACTGCGTTACCTGCCTCTACTGTGAACCTGTCGGGAAAATACACCCTGAATTTCAATGACGCTGACATTCGCATCATTATCGAAGCGGTGGCGAAATACACCGGCAAGAATTTCATCATCGATCCGCAAGTGAAGGGCAAGGTCACCATCATTTCGACGCGCGCGATGGATGCCAAGCAAGTCTATGAAGTGTTCCAATCGATTTTAAAAGTGCATGGTTATGCGGCGGTACCCGGCAAGGATGTCATCAAGATCGTTCCTGATGCCAACGCCAAGCAGGAAGCCATCGACAACATGCGGCCACGGCAGGATTCCGATAGCGATGAAGTGGTAACCCATGTCATTGAGGTAAGGCACGTTGATGCGAATCAATTGGTGCCGATATTGCGGCCGTTGGTGCCGCAACGTGGTCATCTCGCCGCCGTGCCCAGTTCCAATGTCATTATTATTTCCGATGCGGCTTCGAATATTGCGCGGCTGGTGACGATCATCAATCGCATCGATCAGGCCACCGATAGTGAAGTGGAAGTGATTCCGTTATCGCACGCCTCCGCCTCCGAGATCATGCGTATCGTCAATCAGCTTGAGTCCGGCGCAGCCAAAGGTCCGCAAGCACCGCAGGAACGCACCAAAATGGTGGCCGATGATCGTACCAATAGTTTATTGATCAGCGGTGACAAAACTGCGCGTCTGCGGTTGCGCACGTTGATCGCGCATCTGGATACACCTGTGGAACTGGGTGGTAATACCCATGTGGTGTATTTGCGCAATGCGGTGGCGAAAGATCTTGTGCCAGTGTTGACCGGTATTACGCAGGCTAAAGGCGCTGCACCTGCTGGCGCGGCTAAAATTCCTGGTGGTGAATTGAATATTCAGGCAGACACGAATACCAATGCACTGGTCATCACCGCTCCGCCGGATATATTCCGATCCCTCAAAACCGTCATTCATCAATTGGATGTGCGGCGTGCGCAAGTGATGGTCGAAGCCGTGATTGCTGAAGTGTCATCCGATACCTCAAGAGAGTTGGGTGTGCAATGGGGTATCGATGGGCGCAAGAGTGGCAACGCCATCGGACTGGTCAATTTTAATTTGGGCACACCGATTACCGCGTACGCCAATCTGGCTTCACCCCCTTCGCCAACCGGATTGAATATCGGTTTAGGCAGTTTTACCGGCACCACCAAGATTGCCGCATTGTTATCGATGCTGGCGGGTGATGCGCATACCAATATTTTATCGACGCCGTCGTTAGTGACACTCGACAATCAGGAAGCGGAGATTGTCGTTGGCCAAAACGTGCCGTTTGTCACCGGTTCTTTCTCCAGTACCGGCGGCACGGCAGCACCATCGAATCCTTTCCAGACGATTGAACGTAAGGATGTGGGTTTGACCTTGAAAATCAAACCGCAAATCAATGAAGGTGACGCTATTAAAATGGATGTCACCCAGGAAGTTTCCAGTCTGGCGACCAGTGCGGTGGCGGCATCAGATGTGATCACAAACAAGCGATCGATCAAAACCAGCGTCATGGTGGACGATGGCCAGATTGTCGTATTGGGTGGGTTGGTCAAGGATGATGTGCTGGAGTCGGAACAGAAAGTACCGGGCTTTGGTGACATCCCCTTGTTGGGTTGGTTATTCCGTTATCAGAAAACCCAGAAGATCAAAACCAATCTGATGGTCTTCATACATCCATCGATTATGAAAGATGAAAAAACTATCAGAGCCTTGACGGGTGAGAAGTACAATTTTATTCGTGCTGAACAACTGAAAGTGCGTGAGCGTGGTGTCAATCTGATGGCTGACGATGTGTCGCCACTGATTCCTGAACTCAATGAATATTTAAAATTACCGCCGACCTATGAAGATTCGCGTGAACGGCAGGAGCTGACCCAGCCACCCGCACAATCCGATAAGAAGAATCTGGCTGAACCACCGGCGCCAGTAAAAACCAGGTCTGCTGAGCCCCCGCCAGCACAAAAACAGCCACTCGCTGAACCACCTGCTGCCGTGACGTTGCCCGCGCCATTGCCGATGAATAAAGCCACGGAACCTGCGCCACCAGTAGATGCTCCGCCAGCGGCTGTGACGGTTTCGCCGGATGCAGCTGTAACACCAACGCCAACTCCAACCGAGCCATCACCAGCAGCAACATCGACACCAGCCGCTGCGGATGCGCCACCGGTTGCCGAATTTCCGCATATCGATGTGCCACCATCGGATGAACCTGCCTTACCCTTAATACCACCACCGGGCAACAGTGATGCAGGAACCGTTACTCAGTGAATTAACTGAACCAGCCACGTCCGAGGAGAGCAATACTCCGCGGGCGTTGACCTATTCCTATGCCAAGCGGCATGGGGTATTGGTCAGTGAAATTACCCCGAGTGTGATCACTGTGGTGTACCGCAGCGGTGCCAGTAATACACCAATCGTGGAATTACGTCGGCATTTCAAACGGCAGTTGCAGTTACAGAAAGTCGATGCCGAGGCATTTGAAAAATTATTGCAGCAACATTTTCAGACGGGCGCCAATGAAGCCGTCGACATGATGGAAGGATTGGGCGATGAATTTGATCTCTCCAGTATTGCCCAGGAGTTGGCGGAACCCGAAGACTTGCTGGAAACCGAAGATGATGCACCGATCATTCGTTTGATCAACGCCTTGTTAGCCCAGTCCGTGAAGGAAAATGCCTCGGATATTCACATCGAACCGTTTGAAAACCGGCTGGTCGTGCGTTTGCGCGTGGATGGTGTATTGCGTGAAATTCTGCAACCACCCAGAGCACTTGCACCGTTGATCACTTCGCGCGTCAAGGTCATGGCCAAACTGGATATTGCCGAGAAACGCTTACCGCAGGACGGTCGTATTTCATTTCGTATCGCCGGGCGGGCGGTCGATGTGCGTGTTTCAACCTTGCCATCGGGTCACGGCGAACGCGTGGTGTTGCGGTTACTCGATAAACAAGCCGGACGATTAAACCTGAAACATTTGGGCATGGCCGAAGAAGTGATGCTGACGCTGGATCGCTTGATTCATAAACCCCATGGCATCTTGTTAGTTACCGGTCCCACCGGTTCAGGTAAAACCACCACATTATATGCCGCGCTGGGCCGTCTCAACGATTCCAGCCGTAACATCATGACCGTGGAAGATCCCATTGAATACTATATTGATGGCATCGGTCAGACCCAGGTCAATACCAAAGTCGATATGACCTTTGCACGTGGTCTGCGCGCCATTCTGCGTCAGGATCCGGATGTGGTGATGGTCGGTGAAATTCGCGATCTGGAAACCGTCGAAATCGCTATTCAGGCGAGCTTGACCGGTCACATGGTGTTCTCCACGTTGCATACCAATACCTCGATCGGCGCGATTACGCGCTTGCGCGATATGGGTGTCGAACCATTTTTATTATCCTCGACCGTCATTGGTGTGTTAGCGCAACGTCTGGTGCGCTTATTGTGTCCCGCCTGCAAACGTCCACATGTTCCTGATCTTAAAGAGTGTGAGTTGCTTGGCTTACCCGTGGATGATCCGCCGATTCTGTACGAACCCACGGGTTGTGAGCAATGTAACTTCCTGGGCTATCGTGGCCGTACGGGTATTTACGAATTGAATGAAATCGATAATGAACTGCGCGCGATGATTCACGATGGCTCTGGTGAACATGAACTGGAACGTTACGCCCGGCAATTCTGGCCGAGCATTCGTCAGGATGGCGTGCGACGCATTCTGGCCGGTGACACCTCACTTGAAGAAGTGTTGCGTGTCACACGAGAGGACTAAGCCATGGGTGCCTTCGAATTTGTAGCGCTCGATAAAGCCGGTAAAGAGCGCAAAGGTGTACTGGAAGGCGACTCGCCGCGACAGATCCGTACGCAATTACGCGAACAAGGCATGATCCCCTTATCGGTCGATGAAGTTGCGCAGCGTGAAAACAAGCAGCAAACCCAGAAATCCCCCTTTAAATTGCGCCGTGGTATCAGTGCGGCCGATCTTTCACTGATTACGCGCCAATTGGCCACGTTGGTTCGTTCCGGTATCCCGTTGGTGGAAGCGGCGCAAACGATCGCGCGGCAATCAGAAAAGCCACGCCTGCAAAGTTTGATGATGGGCGTGAGCTCACGTGTGATGGAAGGTCATACTCTGGCCGATGGGTTGGGAAAATTTCCGCATGTGTTCGGTGAATTGTATCGTGCCACCGTCTCTGCCGGCGAACAATCCGGACACCTCGATGGCGTATTGGAAAAGCTGGCGGATTATACCGAAGCGCGCCAGCATTTGACGCAGCGCATTCAAATGGCCATGTTCTATCCTGCGATGTTAACCATAATCGCTGTTCTGGTTGTCTCGGCATTACTGGCCTATGTCGTCCCCGAAGTCGTCAAGGTCTTTGACGATATGAACCAGCAACTCCCTCTGTTAACGCGTATCTTGATTGCGATAAGCGATTTCTTTCGTAATTGGTTATGGCTGGTCGTCTTGCTGATGATTGCCGGCGGAATTACTGCGGCCTATGTGTTACGCAAGCCTGGTCCGAAGTTTGCGTTTCATAAAAAGATATTACGCGTACCGGTGATCGGACGCTTTGTGCGGCGGGTGAATACCGCGCGGTTTGCCCGTACCTTGAGTATTCTCACTGCCAGCGGCGTGCCTGTGCTGGAGGCCTTACGCATCGCCGGTCTGGTGGTGAGTAATTTGCCGATGCGCGAAGCAGTGCAACACGCGGCACAAAAAGTACGCGAAGGTGCCGCATTGGCACGGTCGCTGGAACAAAGCGGTTATTTTCCGCCAATGACGGTGAACCTGATCGCCTCCGGTGAAGTGGCCGGTAATCTGGAAGAAATGCTGGAACGCGCAGCGGATAACCAGGAACGCGAGCAAGAAGCATCGATTTCATTGATTATGGGAATGCTCGAGCCGGTTCTCATTCTGGTGATGGGGGGTGTCGTATTGTTTATCGTGATGGCAATCTTATTGCCGATCTTCGATATGAACTCATTAGTGCATTGATGATCAGGGAGGCACGACCAAATGGAATTGTATTTAAATAACTAGAGCGGGTTGGAAAAGCGGCAAGTTCAGGCAGCTGATATATTCGGAATTTTGATAACTTAGAAAATGAACGTGGAGTGTGTGTAATGAGACAGATTAAATCGAACCGTGGTTTTACCTTGATAGAAGTGATGGTGGTTGTGGTCATTCTGGGTATTCTGGCAGCGGTGATCGTGCCCAAAATCATGGACAAGCCTGACGAGGCACGCATCAGTAAAGCCAAACAGGATATTCAGGCATTGGAAGGTGCATTGAATCTGTATAAATTGGATAACTTTGATTATCCCACCACCGATCAAGGTCTGGATGCACTGGTCAAGAAACCCGATCTGGCACCGGAACCCAAGCGTTACAAGCAAGGCGGTTACATTAAAAAGCTGCCTAAAGATCCCTGGGGCAATGATTATCAGTATCTCAAGCCCGGTATCCATAGTGACATCGATATCTATTCCAAGGGCAAGAATGCGGATTCCGCTGAAGATGATATCGGCACCTGGAATCTGGATGAGATTTCTGCAGGACATGCCAGTCAGTAAGGTATGAGCTAACTCATGTACACGCACTCACATCGTCAGCGCGGTTTCACGCTGGTGGAGCTACTGGTGGTGGTTGTCATCATCGGTATTATGCTCAGCTCCGTGGTGTTGTCGATCGGTCACGGTGATATCTCGGCAAAGATGGAAGTGGAAACCCGCCGCATCTATGCCTTGATCAATCTGGCGCGTGAGGAGGCCATCATCCAGGGTGAAGAGGTTGCCTTAACCGTGAAACCCGATAGTTATGGTTTTGAAATGTTCAGCGACAATGCCTGGGAACCGATGAGTACCGATAAAATGTTCCGGTCACGGAATTTGCAAGTTGGTATGCAACTGGCCCTGGTCGTGGATAAGGTGCAACTGGATTTGGGCGCATTAACCGCGAGTGACGATAAAAATCCGCCGGCGCGGGTGTATTTTCTATCCAGTGGCGAGATGACACCCTTTGAATTAATTCTGCGTTCCAGTGATGAGACCGTGCAGTATCGGATTCGTGCGCATGATGATGGTACGCTGGAAATTCTTACTCCGGCGGAGTTGAGTTGAGAAAGATCCATGCGAATCAACCCACCACGCCAAACTCTGGGATTTACCTTGCTGGAAGTATTAGTGGCCCTGGCGATCATCGCAATCGCATTGTCGGCGGCCATTGGTACTGCGAGCAGGACGACTGAAATCGAGATATATCTGAAACAAAAGACTTTTGCCGAATGGGTGGCCATGAACAAGGTGGTCGAAATGCGCGCCCGGCATGACTGGCCATCAATTGGCAGATCCAATGGTACGGCTGAAATGGGCGATATCAATTGGAAATGGACCGTCGAGGTAAAAAATACGCCGGATCAAACCGTGCGGCGTCTTGAAATATCCGTGCAGCCTGAGACGCAGCGTGATGAGGCGGCCACAGCCATGGTGGTTGCCTTCCTGGGAAAACCGCCATGAGAATGGTTTCTGTACAAACAACGGCAGGATTCACGCTATTCGAATTATTGGTAGCGATGAGTATTTTTGCAATCGTATCGTATATGGCCTACAGCGGTTTGCGCAGTGTTATGGATGCCAAAACCCGCAACGAGGAAGTGGCGGATCGCATGGGTGAATTGCAACTGGCATTGTTGCGTATCGGTGATGATGTGCAGGAATTTGTGCCGCGGCCGATTCGGGCTGAATACGGTAATACCATAGGCGCCTTAATCGGTGCCGAGTTGGGTGATATCCGTTTGGAATTTACCCGCACCGGGCGACGCAATCCGGCGCAAACACCGCGCAGCATTATGCAGCGGGTGGCGTATTCGCTGAGCGAGGAAACCTTGTTTCGGTTGACCTGGCCAACACTGGATCGAGCGCAGGATGCCAAGCCGGTGCGCAGTGCCTTGTTAACCCAGGTGGATAAACTGGATATACGGTATCTGGATGCCAATGATCAGTGGCAGACCTCCTGGCCACCACCGCAAATCGCCAATGCATTGTTGAGCATGCCACGCGCGGTGGAGATTCGAATTCACACTGAAGACATGGGCACGATCAATCGATTTTTTATATTGCCCGAGGCATGAGATGAACTATCGTTTACATAAATCTCAACGTGGTGTTGCCTTAATTACGGCCATGTTAGTATTTGCGCTGGCAGCGATTGCTGCCACGGCGATGATGTCGCGAAATTATGTTAACCAGCGCCGTACGGAAAATGTGTTGTTCCATGATCAGGGCTATTTGTACTTGCTCGGTGCCGAGGACTGGGCACGTAATATTTTATTACGGGATCGCAAGACGGCAGGCGTTGATTCATTGAAGGATGACTGGGCAACCAAGCTCGACAAGATTCCGCTGGAAGGTGGCGATATCAGCGGCCGCATTGATGATTTGCAGGGTTTGTTTAATATCAACAATCTCGATGGAACGAAACCCGCATCGGTCAATGCCAAACGCTTTACACAATTATTAGTCAATGCAGGCGCATCACCGGATATATTGAGCGCGGTAATCGATTGGATCGATGCGGATGATACGCTTACGTTTCCCGGTGGTGCAGAGGACACAGAATACTTATATGGCGACAACCCCTACCGTGCGGCAAATCGCAAGATGTTAAGCCCAACTGAATTATTACTTGTGAAAGGTATCACGCCGGAAATTTACGCCAAACTGGCGCCCAATGTGATTGCGTTGCGGGAGACGACAGATATCAATGTCAATACCGCCCCTGCAGGTGTACTGCAATGTATCGTTGAAGGTCTGAGTAACGATGATGCCAAAAAGCTTATCGAAGAGCGTGATAAGAACCCCTATCACAACATCACGGATTTTCTGAATTCTCCCGAGGTGAAAGGCAAACCGGCTGACACCGCAGGCTTGACCGTATTGAGCAGTTATTATCTGGTTTCCGCGCGTGTCCAGCTGGATCGCACCCACGCCCAGTTGCAGAGCATTATTTATCGCCCGGACCCCAAGACACCCAAAAGTATGCGTGTGTTGATGCGCAGCCAGGGAGGTGTCTGATATGCGACTGATGTTTTTACGCATTGATCCTGTTTCATCGCAAGCCACCTGGCAATTGATGGAACGTGGTCAGCCGGTTGGCCCGATGGGTCGTGGCTCACTGGAGGATGCCGCACAACCGTCGCTGCATGCACATGTGGTGGTGCTGGTGCCCAGCGAAGAAATATTTTTAACCCAAATGGCCTTGCCGGGGAAAAACCGTAACAAGCTACTCAAAGCAGTGCCGTATGCGGTGGAAGATCAGTTGGTCGATGACATAGATAAATTACACTTTGTCCTGGGCAACCAGACTTTGGCTGGCCAATATACCGTGGCCGCGATTGATCGCCAGACACTGGAGCAATGGCTTGCCACGCTAGGTAATGCCGGAATCCGTGTAGAAGCGATGCTACCCGATGTGTTGGCGTTACCTGCCGATGAATGGACAATTATGATTGAG
Organism: Gammaproteobacteria bacterium; assembly: GCA_024641475.1. Lineage (GTDB taxonomy): Bacteria > Pseudomonadota > Gammaproteobacteria > UBA6429 > Thiohalophilaceae > JACQBC01. The sequence continues at coordinate 60,767 of JAHECZ010000010.1, read as the reverse complement.
CCGGAACGCGCCTTGATGCGCACCCCATTGGGAATGTTCGCGTCGGATACGGTCAATCTGCCGCTGTTATTGCTGAATCTGTACGAACAGGCTGACACCGAAAAACCTGAGCAGATCACCATTTATGATTGTGGCCGGGGTAATCACGTGGCGCGACTCGAAGCCGTTGTACCGGAAATCAGTTTTAACGTGCAGCCCTGTGCCGATGGCTTGTTTGGCATCATTGGTAATGACTATGATCCACGTGGTGCCTTGAATTTATTGCAAGGTGATTTTAGCGTTGAACGTGATTTTAAAAAACATTTCAAGCCGTGGTTTACTGCCGCATCTTTATTCCTGATTTGGTTTGTTTGGCAGATCAGTTATGCCATGGTGGGTTACGTGCAGATGTATCGGCAAAGTAACAGCCTCACTACACAACTGACGCAGGCATATAAACAGGCATTTCCCAACGTCAAAAAACCCGACGGTATCAGTGAGCGTGCCGATATGGAACGGCGCATGAAAGAGTTTCGCCGCCTGCAAGGTGCCGGCTCCGGTGTGTTGGCGGAAATACTGACAAAAGCGGCGCCCATTCTGAATCAAACTCAGGGATTAAGTCTGAAATCACTGCGCTATATCGATGGCAAAATGGATATTGAATTGAGTTTAAAATTTACCAATCAACTGGATACGCTCAAGGATAAACTGGCCGAACAAACCGGCTGGAGTGTGGAAGTGCAGTCGGCATCGACACGCGGCGAAAGCACCGATGTGCGTCTGCAGTTACAGAGGAAAAGCGGATGAAAGCAGAACTCAAGGCGTATCTGGATGGTTTGAATGAACGTGAACGCAATCTGGTATACGGCGGTGCAGCAATTGTCGTGTTGCTGCTGATTTACCAGTTGTTATGGTCGCCGTTTATCGGTGGCCTGAACAAGCTCGATAAGAAACTTGAGAAACAACGCCAGGACTTGACCTGGATGCGTGACAACATGGCGGAATTACGCGAACTCAGCCGGACTGGCGCACGCGCTGCCACACCGGGGCGATCGGTATACAGTGTGATTGAAGTCAGTGCGCGCACCAAATTTGGTGACAGTATCCAGGTACAGCAGGAAGGGCAAAAGGTGCGGATTGTGATCAGTAATGTCAGTTTCGATGACATTATGAACTGGCTGGATGGATTGCAATCGCAACAACAGGTCATCATCAAGGAATTTAATGCAGAAAACACCGGGGCTGCCGGCTATGTCAAAAGCACGGTCTTACTGGAAGGCTAAATGGCACGTATAAATATCAACAAACACAAAATTCGCAACTATCTGCTATTGGGCGCAGGTTGTTATTTGTTGTTTGTCTTATTCAGCGTGCCAGCCAGCCTGGTGTCCAAATATTTACTGGGTAGTGGTAGTTCGGCGCAATTACTGAATCTGCAGCAAATTCGTGGAACCCTGTGGAAAGGCGAGGCCCAGGAAACCATGCTCGGTCGGGTCAAACTTGGCAAGCTCAACTGGGATTTGAATAGTCTGGGTTTGTTGGCCGGTAACATCGATTTGGATCTGCTTATCAATGGCGAAAATACCCGGGCCAACGGCAATGTTGCTATTGGTCTGGGAGGCAAATTTGCTATGGAGGATGTCGATGTGCGCCTGCCCGCAGAACAACTCAATGGTCTGTTTAGCGGCTTTCCGGTGAGTATCGGTGGTGATGTGCTGGGCAAGATGACCAACGTAGAAATTAAAAAGAATGAAATGTTTCGTGCCAAGGGACGGATCGTCTGGCAAAAAGCTGCGCTGCGTGCGCCGCATGGTATTGAATTGGGCGATATCCTGATTGAAATGGAACCGCAAAATAAAAACACGCGCATCACCATATCTGATCAGAATGAAACCGGACAATTGAAAATCAATCTCAAGCTGGATGTGCAAAGTACCGGCAAGTATCGCTGGGAAGGCACTTTATCACCGCGTAACAACGATCAGACCAAGCTGACAGAATTCTTGCGTTTTCTCGGCCGACCCGACAGCGCCGGGAATTACTGGATCTCACGCAGCGGGCAGTTGACGAACTGGTAATATTTCAGTAAATCGTTTCGACCTTATTCGATTCCTAATTTCTTGATGCGATAACGTAACGCGCGAAACGAAATGCCCAATAACTTGGCGGCAGCAGTTTTGTTAAAGCGGGTTTTTTCCAGTGCCCGCATGATCACTTCTTTTTCTTTTTCGTAGAGCGCGGGATCCAAATCCAGCGACTCAACCGGGGCATCGGCAGCTGATTCGGTTGGAGTTATGCTGCCGCCTGATTTCTCGGGTAATTGCAAATCAGCGGTGGTGATGCTCATGCCTTCACACAAGGTCATGGCACGTTCCAGAATATTTTCCAATTCGCGTACGTTGCCCGGAAAGGCATAGTGGCTAAGTGCTGCCAGGGCTTCGGGGCTGATGCCGGGGGGGCGGGTTTGCCAGACATGTGCAATTTTATGCACGAAGAAATCCGCCAGTTGGGGAATATCTTCCGTGCGCTCACGCAAACTGGGCACATGTAATTCGATGACATTGATGCGATAAAACAAGTCCTGGCGAAACTGACCCTCTTGCACCAGGGTAGCCAGATCTTTATGCGTCGCGCTGAGGATGCGGACGTTGATATTGATTTCTTTATTGGCGCCGATGGGACGGATTGCCTGCTCCTGAATCGCGCGCAATAGTTTGACTTGCATGTGCAGCGGCAGATCCGCCACTTCGTCCAGAAATAATGTACCGCCATCGGCAGCGGCAAACAGGCCGAGTTTATCGCTGCCCGCACCGGTGAAACTGCCTTTCTTATGGCCAAAGAATTCGCTTTCCATCAATTCAGTCGGGATCGCACCGCAGTTTACTGCTACAAAGGGTTTGTCGCGCCGCGGCCCCTTGTCGTGGATTAATCGTGCCACCAGTTCCTTACCCACGCCGGATTCACCACTGATATAAACGGGTGCCTGGCTACGCGCGAGTTTGTCGATGGTGCGATGGATCTGCTGCATGATCGCTGAATCACCCAACAGCGTAAGATGGGGGGCTGATTCGGGAATCTCGCGCACGGTCAGCTTGAGGGCGGTATTGACCAGGTTACGCAACATCTGCAAGTCCACCGGCTTGGCGACAAAATCAAATGCTCCCGCCTTGAGCGCTTCAATTGCCGACTCCATGTTGCCATGCGCGGTTATCATCGCGACGGGCAACTGATGGTAACGTTGCTGGATGTAACGAATCAGATCGATGCCGTTACCATCGGGTAACTTCATGTCCGTCAGGCAGAGATCAAACGGTTGCTGCTGCAATAATTGTTGGGCTTCACGCAGATTACTGGCGCTATGGGAATGTATGCCCATGCGCGCGAGGGTAATTTCGAGTAATTCGCGAATATCGGGCTCATCGTCAACAATGAGAATTTGTTGGGTCTGGGAATTCATCATGCTCATTCAAACTGTCTGCGTGGATCCTGAAAGGTGATGCGGAAAATTCCGGCAATGCCGCTTCTGCCAATATAGCTTAAGTGCGCCTGATTCGCCTCGGCAAGTTCACGGGATAAGTACAGGCCAAGCCCCGTACCGGTGGTTTCGGTGGTGAAAAACGGTTCAAACAGATGCGGCAGTGCCACAGTGCTGACTCCCGGACCACGGTCGATCACATCCAGATGGGGACGGGTGGCGGAATGATCGAAACCTGCTTGCAACGTGACGAGCGGTAACTCAGTTTGATGGCCACTATGTCGCAAGCCGTTATCGCAGAGATTGACCAGGATCTGTTGTAAGTGGCTGGTGTCAAATCGAATTTGCAAGTCGGCAGGTTCTATACTGATATCCAGCGTTTCCCTGGCGATATTTTTGCCGGTGGTATAGTCACTGACAAACCGCTGTAAAAATTCATCGAGCCTTAATAATTCAATTTGCGACGGCCGACGGCGGCTGACGCTCATGACATTTTCCACGATGGTATTCAAACGGTGCGAATGATCCAGAATAATCCGGGTCAAACGTTGATCGTGTTTATCCAGATGAGTGGATTCCGCCAGCAATTGTCCAGCATGACTGATTGCACCAAGGGGATTGCGAATTTCATGGGCGATACTGGCAGTTAAACGGCCCAATGAAGCGAGTTGTAATTGTTGTGCCTGTTGTGCCAATGCTGCCATGTCCTGCAGAAAGATCAGGGCACCTGCAGCGGCACTGTCGCCGATAAGCGCAAAACGCGGCAGAATATCGATATGCAATTGCCGTAACGGGATCGCGCTGGGTGCGTAGTCATGATCGTTTTGCCAGAGCTGCCACTGCTCGGCCAGTTCCGGTGAGAGCTGATATAACGGTGTGTCATTCCCGGCGGTTTTAAATCCCAGCATTTGTTGCGCGGCTTCGTTGATTAATCGCACGCTGCTATATTGATCGATCACCATCACCCCGGTTTGCATCCGCTGAATAATGTGTTGCGTCAGCTGGGCGAGATTTGCCAAATCGATACCACGCCGCTGTGCCAGTGCTTCGGTTTCGCGAATGCGGTGTGCCAGCCAGTGTACCAGCAGGGCACTGGTGAAATAAATGAATCCCAATAAGCCAGCAATCGGATATGACGCAGCTTTATGGCTGGTTATGCCGTTATAGGTTTCATAACCCAGTAACATCAAGGTGGCAGCGGCGGCCAGTGCGAGTGTGGATCGCTGACTCAGCAACATGCTGCTGGCGCCAATAGTGATCACCAGCAAGACAGCCAGGCCGCTTTCGATACCGCCACTGCTGTGCATCAACAGGGTGACCAATAAAATATCAATACCGGCCGCGATATAGACCTGTTGAATAAAATTAATGCGGCGTTGCCGAATGAAAATCCATAACACCAGGCTCAGGAAAACATACAGCAGGCTGGTCTGGAAGAATAAGCGCGGATTCTGACTGCCTAATGGACTGAGTAATTTACCGCTGAAATATAACAGACAGAAACCGCCGGCAATCACCCCACGGAAGAGATTCAGTAAACCTAAGAGATGCCATGCATCGTATGCCGCGTGAGGTGTCGGCGTGGTTTGTTCAGCCGACAGTCCGTCCAATTGGGCGGTAGCAGATGACTTATTGGTCACGGCGGCGGTGGTCTTCACAACAGTAATAACGGCCGCGAGCTGCAATGGCTTCAGTCTGGGGGATGTGCAGTTCGCACACGTGGCATTTCACCATTTGTTCGATTGTGTGTGGAGATTTGCCAGCGCGAGGTTGTGATTTGGCTGAATCAGGTGGAGGCTGGCTCGTTGGCAGCGATTGCCGGACAAAACGGTATAGCAACCAGCCAATCAAAAACCAAAACAGCAAACGGAGCAGGGACATGGCGGTAAGTTCGTTACAGTGACTGAGCGGAATACTAGCATGAGAGTCTTGGTAAAACCTATGTGAGTCTTGTGCGGTCAGGGGCAAATCCTCCAAAATAGCCTTCTTGTTTGCACAGGGGTAACGCGGTAATGCATTTACATGAATTTCAGGCCAAGGCGCTGTTGCGCGATTATGGGGTTGCCACGCCTCCGGGTGAGGCAGTTGCGTCCGTTGAGCAGGCGCAAGCTGCTGCGTTGCGGTTGGGTGGAACGAGTTGGGTAGTCAAGGCACAGATTCATGCGGGTGGTCGCGGTAAAGCCGGTGGCGTTAAAAAAGTGGATTCACTCGAGAATGTGAAAACCTATGCACAGCAGTTACTCGGCCAAACGCTGGTGACGGTGCAAACCGGCGCGCAAGGTAAACCCGTGCAGCAATTATTAGTCGAATGTCCGGTACAGATTCAACGTGAGTTGTATCTGAGTGTGCTGGTGGATCGGGAAACCGAACGAGTGGTGATGATTGCGTCCAGCAGTGGCGGCATGGAGATCGAGGAAGTCGCACGTGCGACACCGGAGAAAATTCTTACGGTCGTTATCGATCCGGTCGTGGGTTTGCAATCCTATCAGTGTCGACAGGTGGCCTACGCACTGGATTTATCCGCGCACTACAAATCGCTCGCTGCCCTGTTGCAGGGCTTGTATCGTTTGTTTGTCGAAAAAGATCTGAGCTTGTTGGAAATCAATCCGCTGGTCGTTACCGAGCAGGGCTTGATGGCGGCTGATGCCAAGATCGATTGCGATGAGAATGCCTTGTATCGTCATGCGGATTTACTGGCGCTGCGCGATATCAGCCAGGAAGATGCCAAGGAAGCCGCCGCCAGCGAACACGGTTTAAATTATGTCAGTCTCGACGGTGATATCGCCTGCATGGTGAATGGGGCCGGTCTGGCGATGGCAACGATGGATATTATCCAACTGTATGGCGGACAACCGGCGAATTTTCTGGATGTAGGTGGTGGCACGACCGCGGCGAAAGTGGCGGAGGCATTCAAAATCATTTTATCGGACAGCAAGGTTAAGGCAATTCTGGTGAATATTTTTGGTGGCATTGTGCGTTGTGATTTGATCGCCGAAGGCATTATTCAAGCCGTGCAACAAATTGCCATGACGGTGCCGGTGGTGGTGCGTCTGGAAGGCACCAATGTCGAACAAGGGCGCAAATTATTGGCCGACAGCAAGCTGGCGATTATTGCCGCCAGCGGCCTGGCCGATGCGGCACAGAAAGTCGTTGCTGCAGCCAAAGGAGTGCGTTAGTCATGGCGGTTCTTGTCAATAAAAACACCAGGGTGATCTGCCAGGGTTTCACCGGCCAGCAAGGTACGTTTCATTCGCAACAGGCATTGGCGTATGGCACGCAGTTGGTCGGCGGCGTCACGCCCGGTAAAGGTGGCCAGTCACATTTGGATCGGCCGGTATTTAACACGGTGCATGATGCCGTAAAAACTACCGGTGCCAATGCGACGATGATTTATGTTCCGGCTGCGTTTGCTGCCGATGCCATTCTCGAAGCCGCCGATGCCGGCATTGACGTGATCGTCTGTATTACCGAAGGTATTCCGGTACTGGATATGCTCAAGGTCAAAGCGGCCTTGTGCGGCAGTCATGCCAAATTAATCGGGCCGAATTGTCCGGGCATCATCACGCCGGGGGAATGCAAAATTGGCATCATGCCCGGCGCCATTCATCAACCCGGCAAAATCGGCATTGTGTCGCGCTCAGGCACACTCACCTATGAAGCGGTGTATCAAACGACGCAAAATGGTTTGGGCCAGAGCACCTGTATCGGTATCGGTGGTGATCCCATCAAGGGTCTGGATTTCATCGAGGCACTTACGTTGTTTGAAGCGGATCCGCAAACCCACGGCATTATCATGGTGGGCGAAATCGGTGGCAGCAGCGAAGAACAGGCGGCGGATTTTATTCGTGCCAAGCTAAGCAAACCGGTGGTTGCGTATATTGCGGGTGTCGCTGCACCGGCCGGCAAGCGGATGGGACATGCTGGCGCCATCATTGCCGGTGGCAAAGGTACGGCGACCAGTAAGATGCAGGCGTTACGTGCGGCCGGGGTGACGGTGTGTGATTCGCCGGCGGATTTAGGTACTTCAATGGCGAAGAAATTACGTTTTTAGCAGGTTGATCGATTGCGGGTGCGGATGTAATCCGTACCCGCAATCTAGTACTGTTGTGATGTTTTCGAGATGTAAACTAGAAACCAATCTTTGATTTAAGTAAGCTGAAATAGGACCCACCATCTTGACTCAACCTCGAACTCTGCGCCTCGCCGTCGCCCAACTGGATTTTCTGGTGGGTGATATTGCGGGCAATGCCAAACAAATTATCAGTGCGTGTGACAAGGCGCGGGATGATCTGCATGCCGATGCGATTGTGTTTCCGGAACTGACGCTGACCGGTTACCCGCCGGAAGATTTATTATTGCGTGCGGATTTTCAGCTGCGGGTTGATTCAGCCTTACAGCAACTGCAGCAACATATTCATGGCATCACAGCCATCATAGGGTTGCCGCTACGTGATACTCATGGCCTGCACAATGCGGCCGTGGTGTTGCGCGATGGTGCCAGCATCGGCACCTATTACAAACAGGCGTTACCCAACTACGGTGTGTTTGACGAAAAACGCTATTTCATCGCCGGTGATAGCGCATGCGTAGTGGAAATAGCCGGTATTCCCATCGGAATTACGATCTGTGAAGACATTTGGATCACATCGCCGCTGCAACTCAGCAAAGCAGCCGGGGCGAAATGCATCATCAATTTAAATGCCTCACCATTTCATCTATTGAAAGAACAGCAACGTACCGAAACGGTTCGGCAACGCGTGCGCGAAACCAGACTGCCTTTGGTGTACGCCAATCTGATCGGTGGCCAGGATGAGCTGGTATTCGACGGCCATTCCTTTGCGATGAATTCACAAGGCGAGGTCGTTTGGCAAGCCCCCGCGTTTGAAGCGGATATTTACTGTCTGGAAATGGCGATAGCAGAAGGTAACGTCGCCATATCGCCACAATCGCGTGCGCCTGGCCTTGGTGTGGAAGAGAGTGTGTATCGGGCGCTGGTCCTGGGTGTACGAGACTATATAAATAAGAATGGTTTCAAAGGTGTGGTTATCGGTTTGTCCGGTGGGATCGATTCGGCGTTGACCCTGGCGATTGCCGTGGATGCCATTGGTGCCGACAAGGTGGAAGCGGTGATGATGCCGTCGCAGTTCACCGCCACGATGAGTCGTGAGGATGCGCGTGCGCAGGCAGTGCTATTAGGGGTGGCCTATCGTGAAATCGGTATCGAACCGGCATTTGCGATGTTCACACAGCTATTGCAAGAAGAATTCAAGGGCATGCCAGCCGATGTCACCGAAGAAAATATTCAGGCGCGTTGTCGTGGTGTATTGCTCATGGCCATCTCGAATAAATTACATAAAATCGTTTTGACTACCGGCAATAAAAGCGAGATGGCCGTGGGTTATGCCACGCTGTATGGCGATATGGCGGGTGGCTTTGACGTACTTAAAGATGTGCCCAAGACACTGGTGTTTCGTTTGGCCAATTGGCGGAATTCGTCACAGCGGGTGATTCCGCAACGCGTAATCGACAGGCCGCCCAGTGCCGAATTGCGGGCTGATCAGAAAGATACCGATAGCTTGCCTCCCTACGATATTCTGGATGCTCTCCTGCAACGCTATGTCGAAAAAGATCAGGATGCGACGACAATCATCGCTGCCGGGTTTGATGCGGCGCTGGTGCAGCGTGTTATTGCCATGGTGGATCGCGCCGAATACAAGCGCCGCCAGGCACCACCGGGTGTGCGCATTACGCCACGGGCGTTTGGCCGGGATCGACGTTATCCGATTACTTCAGGGTTTGGAAAACAGCGCTAACCGCTGGTTGTGGCGCGGGTTTTTGATTATGATGTTCGCACACGGCGACGAGGGTAAATAACAATGAAAAAGATCGAAGCGATAATCAAACCTTTCAAACTGGACGATGTACGCGAGGCCTTGTCGGAAATCGGCATCACCGGCATGACCACCACGGAAGTCAAAGGCTTTGGTCGGCAGAAAGGTCACACTGAGTTATATCGCGGTGCGGAATATGTTATCGATTTTCTACCCAAACTTAAAATTGAGCTGGTCGTAAAAAACGATCAACTGGATCGTTGCATCGAGGCGATTACCAAAGCCGCGCGTACCGGCAAAATCGGTGATGGCAAAATCTTTGTATCAAGCATCGAACGTGTGATCCGGATTCGCACCGGTGAACAGGGTGAAGAAGCGATTTAATTCTTTGCCGGGTAATTTAATTCCAGTACGCGCTGGGAATCCCTGGCGAGATCCGCCATGCCGAGTTTGTTGTAGGCAGTAATCATGATCTTCAAGGCGTCTTCTACCGCCGGGGTCTTCTGGTAATTTTCCACCACGTATTTACAGCGATTCGCGGCAGCCAGATAGGCGCCACGCTTTATATAATAATTCGCGACATGTACTTCGAATTTGGCCAGGGTATTGCGGATAGCAATCATGCGGTCCGCGGCATCCTTGAGGTATTCGCTTTTGGGATAATTCTTGATCAGTTCCGCAAAATATTGGAAGGCACGCCGCGCCGACTTGGGATCCCGCTCGGATGGGTCCTGGTCGAACAAGGTTTGTAAAAAGGATTTGCTCAGGTCGTAGGCGGCCAGACCACGCAGATAAAATAAATAATCCACATTGGCATGATTGGGATGTATTTTGATAAAACGATCGGCGGCTAAAATGGCCGACTCGGGTTCGTTGTATTTGTAATAGGCATAAGCAATTTCCATTTGCGCGCGTTCAGCCAGATTGCCATAGGGAAAACGGGCTTCGAGTTTTTCATAATACTTAATTGATGTTTCATAATCCCCGTCTTTGAGTGCCCGTTTGGCCTCAGCATAAATTGACTCGGCATCCATTCCTGAGGTCGGATCATCCAGACTGGCATTGGTGGAACAGGCGCTGATCAGCAGGACCAACAGCAGGGGGAACAGACGAATGGGGTTCATTGCGATTTCCACTTCACTAAAGACGTGTGTAGTATACCTTTCCTGCCCACGATAATACATGGTATGTCCCAGACCGATAGTGAAACCTTGCAAGCCGCCGTCCCTGAAGAATTGGCGAATAAACGCCTGGATCAGGTCCTGGCAAAGTTATTTGCTGAATATTCCCGTTCCCGCCTGCAGCAATGGATCGAAGCGGGCCAGGTAACGGTAGATGGCAAAATATTGCGTTCCAAGGACAAAGTCCTGGCTGGGCAGCAGATTCAGGTGAATGCCCAGCTACACGCGGAGGATTCCTGGCAGGCTGAGGCAATCCCGCTGCAAATTGTCTATGAAGACAAGAGTCTGATTGTGATCAACAAACCCGCAGGATTGGTTGTGCACCCGGCCGCGGGAAACCGATCCGGCACCTTGCTCAATGCCTTGTTGCACCATGCGCCCGAGCTGATAAATATACCGCGTGCAGGCATCGTGCATCGTCTTGATAAAGATACCAGTGGCTTGCTGGTCATTGCCCGTAATCTCAAAGCACAAAAATCCCTGGTCGAACAGTTGCAGGCGCGCACGGTATCACGGCAATACCTCGCGGTCGTCAATGGCATGATGACATCGGGTGGTACCGTGGACGCGCCCATCGGGAGGCATCCCAGTCATCGCACGCGCATGGCGGTTGTGCCATCAGGCCGACCGGCGGTGAGTCATTATCGTGTGGTGGAACGCTTTCGTGCCCATACGTTGATTCGCGTCAGTCTTGAAACGGGCCGCACCCATCAAATCCGTGTGCATATGTTGCATATCCAACATCCATTAGTTGGCGATCCGGAATATGCCGGCCGTGCGCGTATTCCACCGGCTGCCAGTGAAACCTTGTTAGCAATGTTACGTGACTTTAAACGGCAGGCCTTGCATGCTGAACAATTGGCATTGATTCATCCGCGCTCGGGCAAAGAAGTTGCCTGGGAACAACCCATGCCGGATGACATGCAACAGTTACTCGCAGCATTACGTGAAGACTCGCGAAATTATGTTGGAAAAAAATCCTGATTTCTGGATTGCGGCTGACTGGCCAGCAGCGCCGCATGTGCATGCCGGGGTTACCACGCGCGCAGGTGGCGTCAGTTGTGCGCCATATAGCAGTTTGAATTTGGCGGCACATGTTCAGGATGATCCACAGGCGGTACAACGCAATCGGGCAATTCTCCGGGAAAGTTTGCTTCTGCCAACGGAACCGTGTTGGTTGAATCAGGTACACAGCAACACCGTAGTCGATGCAGTTATTGCGAACCCAACACCCTTGCAAGCTGATGCCTGTGTGAGCGATAAACCCAGGCATGTCTGTGTTGTCATGACGGCAGATTGCCTGCCGGTATTATTGTGTGATCGAGCGGGGCAACATGTGGCTGCGGTACACGCCGGTTGGCGTGGTCTGCATAATCGGGTCATCACTGCCACGCTGGAAAAATTAGCGGTCACTCCCTCTGCACTGCTGGCATGGTTTGGCCCCGCTATTGGTCCGAATGCATTTGAAGTGGGCGTGGATGTGTATGACGCTTTTGTGAAACGTGATCCCGACTATGCTGGCGTGTTTCGCGTGAAAGATTCGCAGCATTGGTGGATGGATGCGTATGCAGCCGCGCGTCTGGAATTACACCAAGCCGGTGTCACCGCGATATACGGTGGCGACTTTTGTACTGTCCATGATGCGACACGCTTCTATTCCTATCGGCGTGACGGGGTTACCGGGCGGATGGCGTCGCTGATCTGGATTGAGGCATAGTGAAACTAGAAATGATCCGTTATCATCCCCGCCCATGAGTTTACTTATCTGGATTATCCTGTTTTGTTTATTCGGAGGCGTGCTGAGTGTCATTGCCGCCGCCATCTTTTTGTTGTTTCCGGATCGCACCCAGGAACGACTGTTGCCTCATGCAGTCAGTTTTGCCATTGGTGCCATGTTGGGTGCGGCCTTTCTGGGTTTGTTACCGCATGCAGTGACGGGTGCGAATGCGCTGGAGTTTCATCAATTAGGCATGACCGTACTGGTGGGTATTCTGGTGTTTTTTGTTTTGGAAAAAATGGTGGTGTGGCGTCACTGCCACGCGCACGACTGTGAGGCGCATGCGCCGACAGAAGCACATCGACGTCAGGCCACCGGTACGTTGATTCTGATCGGCGATGGCATCCACAACATGGTCGATGGGGTATTGATCGCGGCGGCATTTCTGACGGATGTGCATTTGGGTATCGTCACCAGTCTGGCGGTAGCCGCACATGAGATTCCGCAAGAAGTCGGCGATTTTGCGGTGCTGTTACATAGCGGTTTAAAACGTAGCCGCGCCTTCCTGTTTAATATCCTCACCAGTATGACCACTGTGATCGGTGGTGTGGCCGCCTATTTTTGGCTGGCGCACTCGTTGAACCTGGTGCCGTATGTGATTGCGATTGCCGCCTCGAGTTTTATTTACATCGCAGTCGCGGATTTGATTCCCGGGTTGCATCAACGTGTTGGTGTCAAGGCCACGCTGCAACAGATCACGCTCATTCTTTCTGGCATGGCCATGATCTATTTTACGCATGCGACTCTGCATCAGTGACTAGTTACGAGTAACCAGAGACAAGGGTCGATCATTTAATTTCCCGGGTAACTCGTTACTCGTCCCTTGCTCCGAAGGAGAAACAAAATGAAATGGTATATGTTGACTTTGGTTGGCAAAGATCGCCCCGGTATCGTCGCGCACGTAACATCGGCATTGTTTGAAGGCGGTTGTAATCTGGGTGAAACATCAATGCTGCGGCTGGGCGGGAATTTCACCATCATGATGATGGTGAGTTTCAACGGCAATAAACATGCACTGCAGGACATGATCACCGGCGTCGCCGAATCACTGGGCTTGCAAGTGCACATCGATGCCATCGATGCCAAATTACATCAGCATATCGAACCCGATGTGAGTATCACCGTATACGGTGCGGATCGCGCCGGGATCGTTGCCAAGGTTACCGGTGCGTTGTCGGAAGTCGGGTTTCATATTCTGGATCTCGAATCCGATGTGGGTGGTACTGAAGCACAACCAATCTATGTGATGTACATCGATGGCAAGGCCAATGAAGGTATCGAAGCCGTGGAAGCCACCCTGGATTTGATTCGCCAGGAAGGCATCGAAGTGCATCTGACGCCGATCGATACGATGGTAGGTTGAGTTCCATGACGTTACTAACGGTCCTGACCTATCCGGACCCGCAATTAAAAATAGAGTCTGAACCAGTCAGCAAGTTTGATGATGCACTGCGCATCTTCATTGCGGATCTGGAACAAACCATGCGTGCTTCCCCCGGCGGTGTCGGCATCGCGGCACCGCAGGTCGGTTGCACGCAACGTATTGTGATCGTCGATGTTTCCAGTAAACCCAAGATTCAACAGCATGGCCGATTGATTTTGATCAATCCCGAGATCGAACAATGGGAAGGCATGGCCAAGGGTCGCGAAGGTTGCATGTCGGTGCCGGATTTCACCGGCAACGTGATCCGTGCCGAGCGCATTCATTTAAAAGCACAGGATGAATTCGGTGAATTCCACCAATACGACATGCAAGGCTACGAGGCCCGTGCCGTGCAACACGAATGTGATCACCTCGATGGTTTGTTATTTCTCGATCGGCTGGTCAGCCGTCGGCATGATCTGTTTCCGCGCAAGAAGGTTTAAAATGATGAACTCCGTAATGTGTTAAGCCCTAATAATAAGTAAGCCCATCGACTGTCCCTCAATTAAATAATTCCACTCCTAAGCCGATGATTATCCCGATAACCTCGCGCGGGAGTCGCTTATGTCGGTATTGGCTAACTGGATCATCATTGTCGTCGGCGGGGTGTTTATCCTCGCCGCGATTATCGTCATGATCATGTACATCCAGGATGTAACCCAGACCCAGCATGCTATCCGTCGCAATTACCCGGTGATCGGCCGGATGCGCTATTCCTTCGAACGCCTCGGGGAGTATTTCCGCCAGTATTTCTTTGCGCATGACCGCGAGGAACAGCCCTTTAACCGCGCGACCCGTTCCTGGGTCTATCGCACCGCCAAGGGTTTGGGCGGTATGCTGGGGTTTGGCTCGACGCAGGATTTCAGTCAGCCCGGTGGGATGATTTTTGTGAATTCGGCCTTCGCCAAGCTCGAGGAGGAGAAGATTCCAATGCCGTCCATGGTCATCGGGCCGCGTTGCGACAAGCCATTTGAAGCCCCGATGGTATTCAACATCTCGGGCATGAGCTACGGCGCGATCTCGGCCCCCGCATTACGGTCGTTGTTGCGAGGGGCGGCCAAGTCCAGTGTCTGGCTCAATACCGGTGAAGGTGGTCTGGCGCCGCTGCATACCGAGGTCGAGGCGGACATTATTTATCAGATTGGTACCGCCAAGTATGGCGTCCGCGACCTGGAGGGCAACCTGTCACCTCAGCGTCTCACCGAGGTCGCCAGTGTCGTCAAAGCCTTCGAGATCAAGCTTTCCCAGGGGGCCAAGCCGGGGCGGGGCGGGGTTTTACCGGCGATCAAGGTCACGCCGGAAATTGCCGCCATTCGTGGCATCACGCCGGGGCAGATCTCATCGAGCCCGAATCGGCATCGCGATATCGGCAACTGCGATGAGTTACTCGAGACGCTGCACCGCATTCGCAGCATCACCGGGCGACCGGTGGGCTTTAAAGCGGTGTATGGTTCGGAGCGGTTTTTGAATCAGCTATGTGACACCATTCAGCGCCGTGGCCTGGACTATGCGCCGGATTTCATGACGGTGGATGGTGGCGAGGGTGGTACCGGTGCGGCGCCGCAGGTATTGGCGGATCACGTGGGCTTGTCGATTACCGAATCCTTACCGATGGTGGTGGATGCGCTCAGTGCGTATGGATTGCGCGATCACATCCGCATCATCGCCTCGGGCAAATTGACCACCTCGGCGAACGTGGCCTGGGCCTTGTGTATGGGTGCGGATTTTGTCGTATCGGCACGTGGATTTATGTTCGCATTGGGCTGTATCCAGTCGTTGCAGTGTCATCGTGATACCTGTCCCACCGGTATCACCACGCATAATACGAGATTACAAAAAGGCCTGGTCGTGGCGGATAAAGCCGAGCGCGTAGCGAATTACGCCAAGTGGGTGAATCACGAAGTGAATGTCATCGCCCACTCCTGTGGTCTGAGCAATGCCCGCGAATTCCGTCGTGAGCATGTGCGTATCGTGCAAAAACCGGGCATGAGCATGTCACTCGCGGATTTATATCCGGAAGTCACGCCGCAGATTCAGCGACAGACCCCCTTCAAGCGACCCGCCTGAGCGAAGTCATACATACGCCGCAAAACTTGTCTTACATCAAGGCAAGTTTCGCCTATGCTTGAAAGTAGGCTGCTTATCCCTATTAACGGAACAACAAGAGTGATTAACCCTTTGAGGAAGCCCGTTTATGCGCATGGACAAATTAACCAGTAAATTTCAGATGGCCCTGCAGGAAGCACAAAGTCTGGCCATTGGCCGCGATCATCAATTTGTCGAACCGGTGCATGTGTTAATTGCCATGCTGGATCAACAGGGAGGTTCAGTGCGGCATCTGCTGGGGTTATCCGGTGTGAATGTGAATCTGCTGCGCTCGCAATTGGGCGAAGCCATGGAGCGTTTGCCCGTTGTCAGCGGTAGTCAGGGTGATCTGCATATCTCGAATGATCTCGCACGCTTGCTCAATGTCACCGATAAATTAGCGCAACAGCGTAAAGATCAATACATCGCCAGTGAATTATTCGTACTCGCAATCATTGATGACAAAGGCGAAGTCGGCACGATCTTGCGCAAGGCTGGCGCGAAAACGTCTGCATTGGAAAAAGCCATTGAACAAGTGCGCGGTGGACAGAAAATTGATGATCCGAATGCCGAGGAACAGCGGCAGTCGTTGGAAAAATACACCATCGATATTACCGAGCGCGCCGAACAGGGCAAGCTCGATCCGGTCATTGGCCGTGACGATGAAATTCGCCGCGTCGTGCAAATCCTGCAACGGCGTACCAAAAACAATCCGGTGATCATTGGCGAACCTGGCGTAGGTAAAACCGCCATCGTCGAAGGTCTGGCGCAGCGTGTCGTCAACGGTGAAGTACCCGAAGGTTTAAAAGGCAAACGCGTGTTGTCTCTGGACATGGGATCATTACTCGCTGGCGCCAAGTTTCGTGGTGAATTCGAAGAACGTCTCAAGGCGGTGATCAACGATCTCGCCAAACAGGAAGGCCAGATCATTTTGTTTATCGATGAGATTCATACCATGGTCGGCGCCGGTAAGGCTGAAGGCGCGATGGATGCGGGCAATATGTTGAAACCGGCGTTGGCGCGTGGCGAATTACATTGCATCGGCGCCACCACGCTGGATGAGTACCGTAAGTACATCGAGAAAGATGCAGCACTGGAACGACGCTTCCAGAAAGTGCTGGTGAATGAACCGAATGTGGAAGACACCATCGCCATTCTGCGTGGTCTGAAAGAAAAATACGAAGTGCATCATGGTGTGGATATCACTGATCCTGCGATCGTCGCCGCGGCGATGCTGTCGCACCGTTACATTACCGATCGGCAACTACCGGACAAGGCCATCGATCTGATCGATGAAGCCGCCAGCCGTATTCGCATGGAAATCGATTCCAAGCCGGAGACGATGGATAAACTGGATCGGCGCCTGATTCAATTAAAGATTGAACGTGAAGCGTTGAAAAAAGAAACCGATGAGGCCTCGAAGAAACGTCTGGAAAAGCTTTCGGATGAAATCGATAAACTCGAGCGCGAGTATAAAGATCTCGAGGAAATCTGGAGCGCCGAGAAAGCGGCGTTACAGGGGACGCAGCACATCAAGGAAGAACTGGATCGTGTGCGTATTGAACTGGAAACCGCGCGCCGTGCCGGTGATCTGACCCGCATGTCAGAATTGCAATATGGTCGTATTCCGGCGCTGGAAAAGCAACTGGATATGGCATCCCAGGCGGAAATGCTGGAAACCAAATTACTCCGCAATAAAGTCACCGAGGAAGAAATTGCCGAAGTCGTATCGAAGTGGACCGGTATTCCGGTAACTAAAATGCTCGAAGGTGAACGCGATAAATTGCTGCGTATGGAAGAGGCATTGAATAAGCGCGTTGTCGGGCAAAAAGAAGCGTTGAAATCGGTAGCCGATGCGATTCGTCGCGCTCGCGCCGGATTGTCTGATCCCAATCGTCCCAGTGGTTCATTTCTGTTTTTAGGTCCGACGGGTGTCGGCAAAACCGAATTGACCAAGGCGTTGGCCGAATTCCTCTTCGATACCGAAGAAGCCATGGTGCGCATCGATATGTCGGAGTTCATGGAAAAACATTCCGTGGCACGGTTGATCGGTGCACCGCCAGGCTATGTCGGCTACGAGGAAGGCGGTTATCTCACCGAAGCGGTACGGCGTAAACCCTATGCGGTGATCCTGCTCGATGAAGTCGAGAAAGCGCACCCGGATGTATTCAATGTGTTATTGCAAGTGTTGGATGACGGTCGCCTGACCGATGGTCAGGGCCGCACGGTGGATTTTCGCAATACCGTGATCGTGATGACGTCGAATCTCGGCTCGCAATTGATACAGGAAATGTCCACCGAAGAGCAGTACGGCAAAATGAAAGCGGCGGTGATGAATGTGGTGTCGCAACATTTCCGTCCGGAGTTCATCAACCGTATCGACGAAGTGGTGGTGTTCCATCCACTGGGTCGGGAGCAGATCCGCGCGATTACTTCGATACAGTTCGAGTATCTGCGCAAACGCCTCAAGGATCGGCATCTGGGTCTGGAATTGTCCGAGCGGGCATTGGATAAACTCGGTGAAGCCGGTTTTGATCCGGTGTACGGAGCGCGGCCGCTGAAACGTGCTATTCAACAAAGCGTGGAGAATCCACTCGCGCAGGATATTCTCTCTGGCAAATTCCTGCCGGGCGATATCATTGAAGTGGATTTCGAACGTGAACACTTCGCTTTCAAAAAGAGCACAAAGAAACTCGCCGCCGCATAAATTGAATAATGACAAAAAATGATCGTTCACGATAGTTTCTGATTTGAACTATTAACCAGTGTGAGCGATTGTTAGGCTCTCTGCGTATTCACGTTACGGAGAGAGCAACATGGCACGTCATGATTTGGTGGTGGTGGGCGCGGGTTTTGCCGGACTGGCTTGTGCAAAGGCCGCAGCGAGTCACGGCATTGATACGTTGGTATTGGAACGCAAATCCCGTCCGGGGGCATCACCGCATACCACCGGTATCCTGGTTAAAGAAGTCGCCGAAGCCTGGAATTTCCCTGCCAGTATGACGCGCCGGATAAACGGTGTACGGCTCTACAGTCCTTCTCTCGATTCAATCGATTTAACTTCCCCTGATTATTATTTTATGGCCACCGATACCGGCGCTTGTCTGGATTGGCTGGCTATGGAAGCGCGTGCGGCGGGTGCGAGGATACAGACCCGTTCGCTTTATACCAGTGCGCAACTGGAAGGACTGCAGGTGCGGATCGCCCGACATAATCTGCAATGCCGTTATCTGGTGGGTTGTGATGGGGCGCGTTCACGGGTGGCACGTAATTTTCAATTAGGCGTGAATAAACAATTTATTTTTGGTGTTGAAGTGGAGATGGCCGGGATCAGCGGTGTCGATGCCGATCGCCTGCATGTGTTTCTCGATGCCGAGCTGGCGCCGGGATATATCGCATGGGTTGTGCCGGGCGTGGGTGTGCATCAAATCGGCTTGGCGGTGCGCTGGCCGGCCATGCCGGATCTGGATCGGTTTATCGCCAAGCTGGGTCGTTTATTTGATTTGTCGGCTGCACAGGTCGTATCACGGCGTGGCGGTTTGATCCCGTGCGGTGGCCTGGTCACGCCGATGGCGCGCGGGCCGGTATTATTGCTGGGTGATGCAGCGGGAATGGTGTCGCCATTGACCGCCGGTGGGATTCATCCTTCGCTGGATATCGGTCACGTTGCCGGTGAAGCCATTGCGGCGCATTTGATCGAAGGTGGTGATTCACCTGAACGTGTGATTCGTAAAATGCAGCCGGGCTATTTTTACAAACGTCAGTTACGCGCGATGCTGGATCGGTTCGCGCCATCGAATCGCAGCTATGACCGTATATTACGCCAGCCATTATTCCGCAATCTGGCACAAACCATTTTCTTTCATCATCGTGGCTTGTTTTCCCTGCGCGCCTGGCAGGATATGTGTCGTGCCTTGGTAAATTAAGTTGTGATTGACGTTTGCGCGCGACCTTCTAAGCTTATGGTGATAACGGAGGAGAACGTATATGCGGGTCAATAAAATCTTGCTGGTGAGCATGTGTGCCGTACTGTTTCCGTCTATTGTGCAGGCCGCGTCATTACCCGCCGTCAAGGTGGAAAAAATCAGCGATCGTGTCTATGCCTTGCTTGGCCCTATTGGGTTGCCGGATAAACACAATCAGGGTTACATGGTAAATAGCACGCTGATTATTGGTGATAAAGGTCTGATTGTAGTCGATACCGGATTTACCGATAAAATTGGTCACCATCTTGCCAGGACGATTAAAACCATCAGCACCAAACCGGTAACCCATATCATCAATACCCATCATCACGGTGACCACACCTTGGGCAATATTGCGTTTCCGGGCGCAGAAGTTATTAGTTCTGCCAAGTGTCGGGAAGCACTGGATACTACCGCGCTGGAATGGATTGGCATCGTGGAGAATTTGACTGGTATGAAATTTCCGAATACTCATCCGGTGCTGGCGAATAAAACCTACCCGGCAGATAGTCGTAACGACATCACTTTGCAGGGAGTGAAATTGCAGTTATGGCTGCCGCACCATTCTCATACCGCAGGGGATTTAATGGTGTATCTGCCGAATGAAAAAGTGTTACTCAGCGGTGATATTGTCGTGCATGATGAAACGCCGCAATTCAGGGATGCGAATGTCAAAAGTTGGCTGGGGACGCTGGCTGCAATTCAGCAAGCCGATTTTAATAAAATTATTCCCGGGCATGGTCCGCTGATGAATAAAACGCAATTCACGCAGTACCATGCCATGCTGGATAAATTTTACCAGGGAGTGGAAGCGGGTTATAAACAAGGCTTGACTGACAGTGAAGTGCGCAAGAGCCTGGATTTATCCGAATGGCAAAAGCTGCACAACTATGACGAATTTATGGGGGGTAATATCAATCGCGCCTATCTGGAAGTCGAGCAAGCAAATTTCTAACAGTTAAATTCGCATGTTAGGAACGCGTCGGGAAGCCGCAACATATTCGCGTTCACTGATAATGCCGTCGGTGCGCAGTTTGCGTAACTTGGTGATTTCATTGATAAGCATGCGATGTTTGTCGATTCGCACTGCCTGACTGGCGAGTAGTATGCGTTGTTTCAGTTCATCGACAAATTGATTAAATTGCTCTTTGCCGGGATTGCCGTAGATAAGGCTGATTAAGACACAGCCGCAATAGCGACTGCGGAATTCGGTAACATTCGGAGATCGATACAGAAACATCAGTAACGAACCTAACGTTAACAGGACAAAAATCACCAGAAATGGCACCAGCCGGCTGATGGTTTCGCTGCTGGGGTGATTCACTATGTAGATGGTATAAGCCACGGTGGCGATACAAAAATAGATCATGGCCAGTAGCCATCGCCAGGACACATCTCGATGCCGCACCGGCCAGGGTTCAAGCAGGCATAGATTGAGGTTATACATTTTCTGGCCAAACAGGTTATCGACCGTCACATCGAGATATTTATCGTCAAAAATCTCGAAGGTGCGGGTTTCTCCCTTGGCTTTGCTGACCTGCACCATGGTTTTATTCACGGAACGTGGACCCTGGGGCAGGTCAATGCCGTTAGGCGACGTGCTCACGCGAACTCCTGAATACTGATATTCACCATGCGGATAATAGTAAAAGGCATGGCGATGAACCGCAAGTAAACCTTCATGTCTCTCTGGTAAGGGTATGGTGTTACGGCAGGTCTTGTAGTTATCACCTAAACTAATGTGCTCTACCCGAAGGAGAAGTCATGTTAATCAAAAAGCCGCAGCCCATTTCTGCTACCGAGATCACGCCCGAGGCTGTGTATAAGTCGCGGCGTCATTTTATGCAAGCCACGGCTGGCTTGGCTTTGGCGCCTTTGTATGCCAATGCGGCCATAGGTAAACAGCTTAAATTTACGTCAGCGACGCACTATACGGTGTCGGAAACGAAAACCTCGCTGGAAGATGTCACGCACTATAATAATTTTTATGAGTTTGGTACGGATAAATATACACCGGCTGAACGCGCACAGGCGCTGACGGTTTCTCCCTGGTCAGTGGCGATTGAAGGGGAAGTCAAAAAACCGGGCGTGTTTACTCTCGAAGATATTCTTAAGCCGCACTCGCTGGAAGAGCGCATCTATCGCTTACGCTGCGTGGAAGGTTGGTCGATGGTAATCCCCTGGATAGGATTCCCGCTTGGTGATTTACTCAAGCGGTTTGCCCCGACTTCCAAAGCCAAGTATGTTGAATTCACTTCGTTGCAGCGTCCTGAAGAAATGACTGGTCAGCAACGCGGTGTGCTGGATTGGCCCTATCAGGAAGGGCTACGCATGGATGAAGCCATGCATCCTTTGACGATACTGGCGGTTGGTTTATACGGTGAAGTCATGCCCAAACAAAATGGCGCGCCGCTACGGTTGGTGGTGCCCTGGAAGTATGGATTTAAAAGTATCAAATCTATTGTCAAGATTCGTCTGGTGGAACAACAGCCTGTTTCCACCTGGGCCAAGTCCATTCCGAGTGAATATGGTTTTTATTCCAACGTAAATCCACAGGTGGATCACCCGCGCTGGAGTCAACGTCGTGAGCGGCGTATTGGCGAATTTGGCAAACGCGATACGCTGATGTTCAATGGCTATGCCGATGAGGTAGCCAAACTTTATACTGGCATGGATTTGCGTAAGAATTATTAAACCATTGCATGTCTTCCCGAACACTACTACTGCTTAAGGCAGTAATTTTTTGTCTGTGTTTGCTCCCGTTGGGCATACAGGCGTGGCGTTTTGTACAGCATCAACTCGGCGCAAATCCCATCGAAGTAATTACCCGCAGTCTGGGTGAATGGGCGTTGCTGTTGTTGTTGCTGACATTATCGATGACGCCACTACGCCTGGCTTTGCAACAAAGCTGGCCGCTGCGATTACGGCGTATGCTGGGATTGTTTGTGTTTTTCTATGCTGTACTGCATTTGTCTTCGTATCTATGGCTGGATCAATTTTTTGATTGGCCTGAGATCGGGCGAGATATTGTCAAACGTCCATTTATTACCGTGGGAATGTTAGCCTTTAGTTTGTTGCTGCCCCTGGCGATAACGTCCACCCAGGCCATGCAACGGCGACTGCAGCGTAACTGGGTGCGCCTGCATCGACTGGTCTATATTATTGCGATCCTGGGCGTACTGCACTTTTTCTGGTTAGTCAAAGCGGATACGGCACGGCCTGTCAGTCTGGTGCTGGCATTGGGTTTATTGTTATTTATTCGTGTATTTCATTGGTTTAGGCGCAACCAGCAACGCAGTCAGTGAAATAATCCTGATTTCATTGATTAATTTTGGCTATCCCATAAAGAATTCTTTTGTATTATCATCAGTGCCTGCTAACTACAGGGTTATAAACACGAGCGCTATCGTGGCATAATGCCGCCTTCGGTCCGGGTAACGTGGTTAGTAGAGTAAACGTTACTCAAACATACTAAGTAGTCCAATTACAAATAATGCAGGAGGAGATGAATGTCTCTTAGCCGTCGAGAATTTATTCAACTTATGGGGATTGCGGCCGCTGCCGGTTTAGTCCCTGGGTGTGACAAAACAACAAAAGGTACTACTGCAAGTAACGCAGTTGGTCGTAAACCTGAAGAGCTTTATAACATTGCGCCATTTGGTAACGTGTCATTGATGCACTTTACCGACAGTCATGCGCAATTACAGCCAATTTATTTTCGTGAACCGAACGTAAATTTAGGCGTCGCTTCCATGGCAAACCTCGCTCCGCACATTGTGGGCGATAAATTTCTTAAACAGTTTGGTGTGGCGCCGGGCAGTATCGAAGCGCATGCCTTTTCCTATCTGAATTATAACGAAGCAGCCAAAACCTTTGGCAAGGTGGGTGGCTTCGCGCATCTGCGCACCTTAATCAAAAAATTACGAGCTGAACATGGCCCAACCAAAACCTTGCTGCTGGATGGCGGTGATACCTGGCAAGGTTCCGGCACAGCCTACTGGACGCGCGGCAAGGACATGGTCAATGCCTGTAACTTGTTAGGCGTGGATGTCATGACCGGTCACTGGGAGTTCACCTATCTCGACAAGGAAATCATCGAGAACGTGAAAAACTTCAAGGGTGACTTCGTTGCACAGAATATTTTTGTGAATGATGAATCATTGTTGATGGGCTATCCGTTTGCGGATTTTGCCGGTTTTAGTGAAAGCAGCCAGCGTGCCTTCAAACCGTATTCCATTAAACAAATGGGTGATGTACGTGTGGCAGTGATTGGCCAGGCCTTCCCGTATACCCCGATAGCCAATCCCTCACGGTTTATTCCACACTGGACTTTCGGTATACGCGATCAGGAAATGCAACGCATCGTCGATGAAGTTCGCACCAAGGAAAAAGCCGATGTGGTGGTGGTGATCTCGCATAATGGCATGGATGTGGATTTGAAGATGGCCGAAGTGGTTACCGGTATTGATGTTATTTTTGGTGGCCATACACATGATGGCGTACCCACGCCGACGAAGGTGAAGAATGCGACAGGACAAACCCTGGTGACCAACGCCGGTTCCAACGGTAAGTTCCTCGGCTTTATGCAACTGGATGTACGTAACGGCAAGGTGCAGGATTTCCGTTATCGGTTATTACCGGTATTCTCCAATCTGCTTGAAGCAGATAAGGAAATGACCACGTATATCGACGAGATGCGCAAACCGTACCTGGCCAAGTTAACCGAGCGTCTGGCGATCGCCGATCCGGAAGGTGATGCACTGTATCGACGTGGTAATTTCAATGGAACGTTCGATCAAGTCATCTGTGACGCATTGCGTGTTGTCAATGATGCACAAATTTCACTGTCACCAGGGTTCCGTTGGGGCACGACTATTCTGCCTGGCCAGACCGTGACGATGGAACACATCATGGATCAAACCGCCACCACGTACCCGGAAACCTATGCCCGTGATATGACGGGTGATGAGATCAAGATCATTCTGGAAGACGTGGCGGATAATCTGTTCAACACCGATCCATACAAGCAACAGGGTGGTGACATGGTGCGCCTGGGTGGTATGGACTATACCATCGATGTTAACGCCAAGATCGGTGCGCGCATTCGTGATATGCGTCTGGATGATGGCACACCGATCGATTCGAAGAAGAAGTATAAGGTGGCAGGTTGGGCAACCGTAGGTAGCCAGTCACCCGGTGAACCGATTTGGGATTCTGTGGCGAAATATCTGCGTGATGTTAAAGTCGCGAAGATCAAGAAGTTCAATACGCCCAAGATCATTGGTGGTGCTGGCAATGCCGGTATTGCAGATTATAAGGGTGAGTTAGCCTGAATAGGTGCATTCAATGGTGAATAAAAAAGGGAGCAGCTGCTCCCTTTTTTATTTCTCCCTGACTGCGAGGAATCGCTAGGGAGCAGAAGAAGTCGAGGACCAGCCCGTGGTGTGTTCGCTGATCAATGCGGTCATGAGTGCCACGTTGTCGTTAGCGTCATTCAGCGCTGGAATGTAGTGAAAGTCTTTACCACCTGCATGTATAAAAAATTCCTGGTTCTGGATTGCCAGTTCTTCCAGTGTTTCCAGGCAATCCACCGCAAAACCCGGTGAAATGATCTGTACTGAAGTCACCCCTTGGGCAGGCAGTGCTTTGAGGGTGTGATCGGTATAAGGTTGTAACCAGGGTTCCCGGCCAAAACGTGACTGGAAGGTTAATTGCCATTGTGATTTGTCGAGCTTGAGCGCTGCCGCTACCAAACGTGCGGTAGTATGACACTGCACACTATACGGATCGCCCAGATCACAATAACGCTGTGGAATACCGTGAAATGAAAATAATAACTGCTGAGGTGTGCCGTGTTGTTGAAAACTGGCGCGGATACTTGCTGCCAGCGCGCTGATATATTTTGGATGATCGTGATACTGCATACAAAAACGCACTTCCGGCACGCTACGCCAGCTTTGTAATTCACGTGTCACTTCATCAAACACTGCCGCGCTGGTGGTGGCGGAGTATTGCGGGAATAAGGGCATAATTAACAAGCGTTGCAAATTCTGTTGTTGCAGTTGCGCCAGTACCGTGGCAATGCCGGGGTTGCCATAACGCATGGCATAACGAATGTTTAATGGAGCGGAATGTTGCTTGCTTACCGCTTCGGTAAGCGCCTGCGTATAGTGCAGCAGGGGAGAGCCTTCTTTGCGCCAGACACTTTGGTAGACCTTGGCAACACGTTTGGGTCGAATCCGCAGGATGACTCCATGCAAAGCTAACCACCATAGCCACCGCGGTGCCTCGACAACGCGGTTATCCCACAGAAATTCACCTAAATAGCGCCGCACAGCATCTGCGCTAGGTGCATCAGGCGTACCTAAATTTACCAACAGCACGCCGGTTGTGGCGGGTATGGCTTGCGGTGAGGGACAATTCGTGTAAGTCGTCATTGTATGCAATCGGCTATGCTTGTATTGGCGGGATGCGACATTGTATTTGCTGCGTGGGTTGCTGTCGACAGCGTACAACTGTTTCAGTGAGGTTAAATGTTGGGACGACACCAATGAATTTTTATCCACACAACTGGCTTGCAGCGTTGCTGCCATTACGGCTGGCTTTTGATAAAACCCGGGCCGCAGCCGACTCGCATGTTTCGCAAATTGAACAAGCGCTGCCAGTGCGTTGTGGGCAATGTCGCGCCATGATTGCCCGGTCGCAGGACGCTATGGAAATGCTGGGTGCGCATGCACATGTATTTAGCAATCCCGCGGGTGTTGTATTTCAATTACAGACATATCGCATTGCGCAATGTGAGATGAGTGGGTTGCTGACAGCAGAATACAGTTGGTTTCCTGGGTATGCATGGCAGCTGGCGCATTGTCCACAGTGTTATCTGCATTTGGGATGGCGCTATACACAACTGCAATTCCCCGATTTTTATGGGCTCATCGCCACGCGGCTGATTATTGATGCGCTATAGTTCTGGTAGAGTGTGATGGCATTCACGGATAGATTGTTTTACATAGTGGAAAGTCACACCATCAATGACAACAAATGTCTTCAAGCCGGATACGGCACTTACCTACATCGAGGAGTTAATAATGAAATTACTGTCACTGATCCTGGCGGCGTCCTTAGCCCCCCTCAGCGCATTGGCTGATACCGCAACGACAGAACCGGCACAGGCTGCGCCTGCCAATGCGACGACTCAGGCCGCACCGGCGGCAACTCAGTCAGCACCAGCCGCAAGTGCTGCACCGGCTAAACAAGAAGTTGCCGAGCAAGAAGGTTTTTCCAAAGGCAGTGTAGTGCGCTCCATTTTTACCAATGAAGTGAAGGATCGCGAACCAACCAATACACTGAAAACCGCCGACGCAGACAAAGTTTATTACTATACGGAATTGCGTGACATGAATGGCCAGACAGCGACACACCGCTGGGAGCATGATGGTAAAGTGGTGAGCGAAATTAAATTCAATGTTGGCAGCAATCGCTGGCGTGTATGGTCAAGTAAAACCTTCATGCCGCAAACCAGTGGTGATTGGAAAGTGTCGGTGCTCAATGGTGCGGGTGAAGTGATTTCCGAAGAAAGTCTCAAAGTGACCGCTGCTGCGGAACCGGAAAAAGCGATGCCGGCAGCAACCGAAGCAGCACCAAGCGCGAATAGCCCGAGTGTGCAACCGGCACCTGCCGCCGGTGCGACCCAATAACTGAGTTGTGGGTACGAAACGACCTCTCCAAGGTCGTTGAACGCGACGCCCCCGTGAGGGGGCGTTTTTTATTTAGTTGTTCAGCGAGTGAGTTTTCTGAATTTAATCCGATGCGGTTGATCGGCTGCATCACCCAGACGGCGTTTGCGATCGGCTTCATAATCGGCATAGTTACCTTCGAACCAGACTACTTGTGAATCACCCTCAAATGCCAGGATATGGGTGGCAATGCGATCCAGGAACCAGCGATCGTGCGAGATGATCACCGCGCAACCGGGGAAGGCGAGTAAGGCATCTTCCAAAGCGCGCAAGGTTTCTACATCAAGATCATTGGTAGGTTCATCGAGTAACAGCACGTTGCCACCACTCTTGAGCAGCTTGGCCAGGTGAACGCGATTGCGTTCGCCACCGGAAAGTTCGCCGATGCGTTTTTGTTGATCATTGCCTTTGAAATTAAAACGGCCAAGGTACGCCCGTGACGGGACTTCGTACTTGCCAACGGTGATCATGTCCAAACCATCAGAAACTTCTTGCCACACTGTTTTCTTGGGATCGAGATTATCGCGGCTTTGATCGACATAGGATAGCACCACGGATTCACCAACACGGATTTCACCCCCGTCGGGCTTTTCCTGGCCGATCATCATGCGGAACAAGGTGGTTTTACCTGCGCCGTTGGGGCCGATGATGCCAACGATACCACCGGGTGGCAGGTTGAAATTCATGTTTTCATACAGCAACCGATCGCCATAGCCTTTGCTGACGTTGGTTGCTGCAACGACGACATTGCCCAGGCGCGGACCCGGTGGAATATAAAGTTCTTTGGTTTCATTGCGCTTTTGATATTCCTGCGAGGACATTTCATCAAAGCGTGCCAGGCGTGCTTTGCTCTTGGCATGACGACCCTTGGGATTGGTGCGTACCCATTCCAATTCTTCCTTCATCGCCTTCATGCGGGCGCTTTCCTGTTTCTCTTCTGTCTCCAGGCGTTTTTCCTTTTGCTCCAGCCAGGAGGAATAATTGCCTTGCCAGGGAATACCTTCACCACGATCCAATTCGAGAATCCAGCCCGCAACGTTATCCAGAAAATATCGATCGTGCGTGACGGCTACGACGGTGCCAGGATAGTCGCCGAGGAAGCGTTCCAGCCAACCCACCGATTCCGCATCAAGATGGTTGGTCGGTTCATCGAGCAGTAACATGTCGGGCTTGGATAATAAGAGTCGGCACAGTGCGACACGTCGACGTTCACCGCCGGAAAGTTTCGTCACGTCAGCATCCCATGGCGGCAGGCGCAATGCTTCGCCAGCGATCTCCAGCGTGCGATCCAGGTTATGGCCGTCACTGGCTTGCAACAGGTTTTCGAGTTTGGCTTGTTCGGCAGCGAGGGCATCGAAATCGGCATCGGGCTCGGCATAGGCAGCATAGACTTCTTCGAGGCGTTTGGCGGCAGTGGCGATTTCACCCAGGGCTTCTTCCACATTGCCGCGGACAGTTTTGGCCGGATCAAGTTGCGGTTCCTGTGGCAGGTAACCAATTTTGGTTCCGGCCAGCGGTGTGGCTTCGCCTTCAATTTCTTTGTCAATGCCTGCCATGATGCGCAGCAGGGTGGATTTACCGGAGCCATTCAAGCCGAGCACACCGATCTTGGCGCCGGGGAAAAAGCTCAGAGAAATATTCTTCAGGATGTAGCGTTTGGGCGGGACAACTTTGCCCACCCGGTGCATGGTATAGATGTACTGGGCCATATGATTCTGATTCGAATAGGGAAAGAAGCCGCGATTCTACGTCACCATGGTAAGGCTCACAACGCTGGCAATACAAAGTGCCGCCGCTGGTGAGAAGTCAGCAACGGTGCAATACTTTGCTGAGGAAATGCGGCACCGTATCCTGTAAGCAATGTGGGTGAATTAACTCCAACAGGCGAAATTGGGGTACGCAAGTCTATTAGAAACGGCTAATATACCGGCCTGACTCAATCGAAGGAGTGATCGTATGACGGTATCGCTGCGCATGTTAGGCCTCGTTGGGCTGTTCGTTCCTCTATACCCGCTCATGGCGAACGAGACACCGCCGGTCATGCCAACGGCCAAGGCCCAAGTCATCACCGCACCCTTGCTGCGCGCAGTGGATGCCAGCTTTGAAGCCGTACACCAGGCAACCGTATCAGCCCAGGTCAGTGGTCGGATTACTGAAATCAATGTGGATGTGGATGATTTTGTCAAAAAGGGCACGGTCATTATCCGTTTACGCGGCAAGGAACAACAGGCTGCCTACAATTCCGCCAAGGCCCGCTTTGACGAGGCTGACTCCGAGTTCAAACGCATCACCGATATTTTCAAACGCGGTCTGGTAGCCAAGGCGGCTGTCGATAGTGCTGAGGCCAAATTCAAATCCGCCAAAGCGGCGCTCGAACAAGCCAATGAAATTCTTGAGAACACCCAAATTCGTGCGCCGTATAGCGGCATCGTGGTTAAGCGGCTGGTGCATGTGGGAGAAATGGCGCAACCCGGTACGCCATTAATCACTGGGTTGTCATTGGAACAATTGCGCGCTGTGGTCGAGTTACCCCAGTCGCTCATCTATGATGTCCGACAGCGCAAGAAAGCCTGGGTAATGGTCGGCAATGATCGCCAGACAAAACTTGCAGCAGATTCCTTGCAAATCAGTTCGTCGGCTGATCCGCAAACTCATACTTTTACAGTGAAACTCAATCTGCCTTCCGGCGATCACGGCGTTTATCCCGGGATGTCATCCAAGGTGTTATTCATGGTTGGTGAGGAACAGCAGTTGGTGATTCCCAGGGAAGCAATTGCGCATCGTAGTGAAGTGACCGGTGTCTATGTCAAGACCGAGGCAGGTCTGCAATTCCATCAGGTGCGTTTGGGCGATGTTGTCGAGAACAATCTCATTGCAGTACAGGCAGGTTTGTTGATTGGAGATGAAGTTGTTCTTGATCCTGTCCTCGCGGCCGCCGCGATACACACTGCAACGAAAAAATAATTACGGATAACATTGCCATGAATACGTCTCTGGGACTTGCCGGGCGCATTGCCAAAACCTTTCTGCATTCCGAGCTTACGCCGCTGCTGACGTTAGTGGGTTTTTTACTCGGAGTATTTGCGGTAATGGTTACGCCGCGGGAGGAAGAACCGCAAATCAACGTGACGTTTGCCAATGTGTTTATTGCTTACCCGGGCGCAACCAGCAAGGAAGTGGAAGAATTAGTCAGCACACCCGCCGAACAAATCCTGGCGGAAATCGAAGGACTGGAGCATGTTTATTCCGTGTCCTATCCGGGCATGGCGGTGCTCACCGTGCAATTTAAAGTTGGGCAGGATCGTACTCAATCCATCGTGCGCTTGTACAACGCACTGTATTCCAGGCAGGATTGGCTGCCGAGCAATCTAGGGGTGATGCCGCCGATCATCAAGCCCAAAGGCATCGATGATGTGCCCATCGTCAGCCTCACGTTATGGACAGAAGATCCTCAACGCGGTGCATACGACTTGCAAAAGGTAGCACATGCGATCGAAGTCGAACTAAAACGTGTACCTGGCACACGCGACATTTACACCATCGGCGGGCCAGATGATGTGGTCCATGTGGAATTTGATCCGGCCGCATTGGCGGCACATAACCTGGCTCTGGATGATCTACGGCGTGCCTTGCAGTCCAGCAATACCGCGATGCCACCGGTTTCTGCTGTACAACACAATCAGGAAATCTTGATCCAGCCGGGACAATTTTTCAGTCATCTCAGTGATGTTGCAGATCTCGTGGTTGGCGTACATAACGGTAAACCGGTGTATTTGCATGAGGTCGCCAGGGTGCAGCGCGGACCAGCGCATCCGGCGCGGTATGTCTGGATGGGGGCAGGTGCGGCGAGTGCAGGTCAAACTAATCGCGCCCATGGTGAACAACCCGCCGTGACGATCGCGATTGCCAAACAGCCGGGTAGTAATGCGGTGCAAATTGCCACGGATATCATTGCACGCGTTGAAGCACTCAAAGGGGTGTTTATTCCCGATAACGTGCATGTCACTGTCACGCGCAACTATGGTGATACGGCCGATGCCAAGGCCAAGCAATTAATTAAAAAACTGATCTTTGCTACCAGTGCAGTGGTGGTGCTGGTGATTTTTGCGCTGGGCGGACGCGAAGCGCTGGTCGTGGGCGTGGCGGTGATTGTGACGCTGGCGATCACGTTGTTTGCATCGTGGGCATGGGGATTTACGATAAATCGTGTCTCGTTGTTTGCGTTGATCTTTTCCATCGGTATTCTGGTCGACGATGCCATCGTTGTCGTGGAAAATATTCATCGGCATATGCAGCTGGGCCTGCAAAGCCTGCGTGATGCGATACCGACGGCGGTAGATGAGGTTGGTGGGCCAACTATCCTGGCCACCTTCACTGTGATCGCCGCGCTATTACCGATGGCCTTTGTCAGTGGTTTGATGGGTCCGTACATGAGCCCGATCCCGATCAATGCCAGTATCGGCATGTTGATCTCGCTGGTGATCGCCTTTGTTGTCACACCCTGGCTGGCGAATCGGGTATTGCAGGGCACGCATACTCATACCGCACCGCAAGGCGTCAATGCATGGCTCTCTGATGAACGGTTGTATGCGCTGTTTGTGAAATACGTTAAACCGTTTTTACAAGGTGATAACGGTCGCCGCAAACGTCGACAATTGATGCTGACGGTATTGGGTTTGATCATCGTTTCGGTGAGCCTGGTGGTATTCAAACTGGTTATTCTGAAGATGCTGCCGTTCGATAATAAATCCGAATTTCAGGTAGTGGTCGACATGCCTGAAGGCACGACACTGGAACAAACCGCCCGTACCTTGCAAGTGTTAGGCAAGCATCTCGCCACGATTCCAGAGGTGACTGATTATCAAGCGTACGCGGGTACTGCCGCGCCGATTAATTTCAATGGCCTGGTGCGGCAATATTATTTACGCAGCGGTTCCAATGTGGGCGACATTCAGGTCAATCTCAGTGACAAAGCACATCGGCACCGCAAGAGTCATGAAATTGCCACTGCCGTGCGAGCAGAGTTGCAGCAGCTCGGTAAGCAGTATGATGCCAATGTCAAAGTGGTGGAAGTACCACCTGGTCCGCCGGTGTTATCACCGCTGGTGGCTGAAGTTTATGGACTTGAACATCACGATCAACTGCAGTTGGCCAAAAAGGTACGCGCTGCATTTTCTGCAACAGAGGGTGTTGTCGATGTGGATGACAGCATCGAAGCGGATCAACCACGTTGGATCGTACAGGTCGATCAACACAAGGCGGCACTGTGGGGTGTCGCACCGCAGGCGATTACGCAGGCAATTCATACTGCCATGCATGGCGAGGACGTCAGTTATTTACATCCAGGTGAGGTGAAGTACCCCGTGTCTGTTCGTCTGGAATATCCGCTGGCGCAACAATCACGGCTAAGCGATG
Source organism: Gammaproteobacteria bacterium (assembly GCA_024641475.1). Lineage (GTDB taxonomy): Bacteria > Pseudomonadota > Gammaproteobacteria > UBA6429 > Thiohalophilaceae > JACQBC01. The sequence continues at coordinate 27,900 of JAHECZ010000010.1, read as the reverse complement.
TGATGCAACTGCAAGTGCGCAGCAATAATGGCAGGCTGGTCCATTTGTCGGATTTGGTCATCGTGCAGCAATCACTGAATGAACAGCCGATAATTCACAAGGATCTGTTGCCCGTAGTATTTGTTACCGGCGATGTGGCGGGCAAAATAGACAGTCCACTATACGGCATGTTTACTATCAATTCGAAACTGGCGGAATTGGAAACGCCGCAAGGATTGCCCTTGCAACGTAACTTTATTCATCAGCCGGACAATCCCTATACCTATAGTATTAAATGGGATGGCGAATGGCAGGTAACGTACGAAACCTTCCGCGATATGGGTATCGCTTATGCAGTGGGATTGTTGCTAATTTATTTCCTGGTGGTGGCGCAATTCCGTTCTTACGTTGTGCCATTAATCATCATGGGGCCCATTCCGCTTACCGTCATTGGAATTTTGCCGGGCCATGCTCTGACCGGCGCGACCTTCACGGCGACTTCGATGATCGGCATGATCGCCCTGGCGGGGATCATCGTGCGCAATTCCATTTTGTTGGTGGACTTCATCAATCAGCAACGCCGCGATGGTGTTGATCTGGAAGAGGCCGTATTACGTTCTGGCTCGGTACGTGCCAAGCCTATTGTGTTAACCGGTCTGGCCGCCATGCTGGGTGCTTTTTTCATTTTGGGTGATCCCATTTTCAATGGTCTGGCAGTGGCATTGATCTTCGGTATTCTGGTTTCGACGGTGCTGACACTGGTGATCATTCCCATCTGGTATTACGCCTATCTCTACCGGCGTGAAGGCAGTAGCGTCATTTCTCGGATATAAAGCCGTGTTATATGGAGTAACCGATAAAAAAGCTGGGAATCAGAGCGGTTGGTGCTATTTGCCTTTTTGATGAGACTTGGTAAACTCGCTTCCTTAGTTTTATCAATGCATCTATAGAATTAAATTATTATTTTATAAACCAGATGCCTTAAGGAATTTTATGGCTGATCGACGCTTGCAAGTATTCCATACCGTAGCACGGTTGTTAAGTTTTACCAAGGCGGCTGAAGAACTGCATATGACGCAACCGGCGGTGACCTTTCAGGTGCGCCAGTTGGAAGAACAGTTCAATACCCGTTTATTTGATCGCACGCACAATCGTATCAGTTTGACCGATGCCGGCAAACGCGTCTATGAATACGCCGAACGTATATTTGAGCTGTATGGCGATATGGATCGTTCGGTGCGCGATCTCACCGGTGATATGAGCGGTGTATTAATTCTCGGTGCCAGCACGACGATCGCAGAATATATGTTACCGGTCTTGCTGGGTGATTTTAAGGCCAAACACCCTGAAGTCACGATCCGTTTGAAAGTGGCTAACACTGAAGGTATTGTCTCGCAAATTGAGAACAATGAAATCGACATGGGGGTGGTAGAAGCGCCAGTCAATAATAAAAATCTGGTTGTTGAAGAATGTCGTACCGATCAGATGGTCCTGATTGTGCCGCCGGGACATGAATTAACCAAAGAAAAGACCGTCCCTATCAAACGCATTGTGGATTATCCGTTTATTTGTCGTGAAGAAGGTTCTGGCACACGTGAGGTGATGATCGAAAGTATGGTAGCGGGTGGCGTCAATCTGTCGGATCTGAATGTAGCGATGGAGTTAGGTTCGCTGGAAGCCATCAAAGGTGCAGTGGAAGCAGGCATGGGTGTTTCCATTCTTTCCAAAGCAACAATTCTAAAGGAACTGCGTTTAGGTACATTGGTTGCGCTGGAACTGGATCCACCGATCACCCGGCCATTTTCGTTTGTGCACCAGAAGCAAAAATTCCGGGTGCGTTCCATGGACGAATTACTGAATTTCGCCCGTTCTTATTGTCAGTCACATAAATAATATCAGGATAGCGTGACGCCGCAGCAGCAACAATTACTCGCCTATCTGGACAAACTGTCGGCTAGTGACGCGGCAACCTTGGTGCGTTTTGCGGCATTTCTCGCCCAGGACGCTGCAGCGTCGCTGGTGAATGCAACACCTGGCGCTGCCACAGAACCGCCACAACCCAGGGTAATTCCACGTCCTGAAACAGAACGTGTTGTTGATGCCATCAAACGGCTGGCCGAAACCTATCCGATGCTCGATAAGAAAAAATTGCTGAATCAAACTTCCGGTCTGGTGGCTGAACACGTGATGGGTGGCAAATCTGCGCGACTGGTCATCGACGAAATGGAAATCGCCTTCCGTCGCGCCTACGATCATTTCCTCACTCAATAGCAGGGCAGTTCATGCTGCGCGTTATCAAGGACTGGTACGATCGGCATCTTTCAGATCCGCAAGCGGTATTTTTGCTGCTGCTGGTGCTGGGCAGCTTCGTTATCATCATTACCATGGGCAATATGCTCACGCCTGTGTTCGCGGCAGTAATCATTGCCTATTTGCTCGAATGGTTTGTCAAATTACTGGAACGCTGGCAACTGCGGCGGATTTTCGCGGTGTTATTAGTCTGGTTGATCTTCGTGGTACTGTTGCTGCTGTTGGTGTTTGGCGTCTTGCCATTGTTATCGGTGCAGATTGCGGATTTCATTCCTGAAATATCACGCTATTGGGCCAAAGGCCAGAACTATCTGACACACTTGTCGCAAGAGTATCAATTCATTTCTCCTGAATTCACCCAGCGACTCATTGAAAATCTCAGCGATATGGTAGGCACCATCGGTAAAAATTTATTACTCGGTGGTTCAATCAAAGAGATCACTTCCGGTGCTATCACTCTGGTTGTTTATTTGGTGTTATTACCGTTGTTGGTGTTTTTCTTTTTAAAAGACAAAACGCTGATACTGCATTGGTTTGGCCGATTCCTGCCGCCGCAACGTGTACTCATGGGGCAAGTCTGGAATGAACTGGATCGACAATTGGGCAATTACATTCGCGGCAAGGTATGGGAAATCGCCATCGTCGGTGCGGCGACGTATGCGTTGTTTGCCCTGTTCGGACTCAAATATGCTTTTTTACTGGCAGTGCTGGTCGCAATTTCGTGTCTGATACCCTATATAGGTATCATCATTGTCAGTGTACCTGTATTGGTGGTCGCATATTTTCAGTTTGGGTACAGTCCTGATTTGTTTTGGTTATTGATTTGCTATGCAGTCATCCAGGGCCTGGAAGGTAGTGTGCTGGTGCCGTTGTTATTTTCCGGTGTAGTCAATCTGCATCCGGTGGCGATCATCGTCAGTGTGCTGGTGTTTGGCGGGTTGTGGGGATTTTGGGGCGTGTTCTTTGCCATACCCTTGGCAACTCTGGCGAATGCGTTATTACATGCGTGGCCGAATACCGCGTTTACCCAGCAAGCTGCTTAGCTATCAAAGAATTTCCGACGCATAATCGGCCAGGCGTGAACGCTCGCCACGCCGTAGAGTGATGTGCCCACTATGTTGCCAACCTTTGAAACGATCTACCAAATAGGTTAGTCCTGATGTAGTTTCCGTCAGGTACGGTGTATCGATCTGTGCGATGTTGCCCAGACAAACCAGTTTGGTGCCAGGTCCTGCACGGGTAACCAGGGTTTTTAATTGTTTGGATGTCAGATTTTGTGCTTCATCGATGATCACGTAACGATTTAAAAAAGTTCGACCGCGCATGAAATTTACAGAACGGATTTTGATGCGTTGGGCGAGAATATCCTGCGTCGCTGCGCGTCCCCACGAACCGCCTTCACCGTTGCCAGTCAGTACTTCGAGGTTGTCCATCAGGGCACCCATCCACGGCGTCATCTTTTCTTCTTCGGTACCAGGCAAAAAGCCGATGTCTTCCCCCACCGGTATCGTGACGCGGGTCATGATGATCTCGCGATACAGATTTTTTTCCAGCGTTTGCTCCAGCCCTGCGGCCAGCGATAACAGGGTTTTGCCTGTACCGGCACTGCCCAGGAGTGAGACAAAATCCACTTCCGGATCCATGAGGAGATTCAGTGCGTAATTCTGTTCGCGGTTGCGCGCATGAATACCCCACACCGCCTTGGCATTATTGCGATAGTCACGCACGGTCTCAATGGTGGCGGTTTTGTCTTTTACTTCGCGTACGACCGCGTCAAATTCGTCTTCCGGATGATAGACAAACTGGTTTGGAACCCAGTCATGCACTGCCGGTCCTTCGACACGGTAATAGGTATGGCCGGATTGTACCCAGGAGTCCATGTTTTTGGCGTGACTGTCCCAAAAGGTTTTATCCAGTTCTGCCACGCCAGTGAATAACAGATCAACATCATCCAGCACCTGATCATTGTGATAATCCTCGGCATGAATTCCGACAATACTGGCTTTGATGCGTAAATTAATATCCTTGGAAACCAGCGTGACCAGCGTATCCTTGAAACGCTTTTGCAGACTCAATGCAGTACTGAGAATGTCGTTGTCCGCGGATTTTCCCGGCAGGCTGGCCGGCAGTTCGGACTGTAAGGTTTGCGTCTGGAAAAATAACCGGCCACTGGCTTCCGCGCCGTTATGCGAAAGGATTGCCGTTTTGATCGTAATACCGTGTTCGATTTGCTGCGGCGTGACATCCACCATTAAATCATCGAGAAATCGACTGGTCTGGCGCGCATTACGCGCTACTTCGGTCGTGCCCTTTTTATTGCCATCAAGTTCTTCCAGTACGATCATCGGTAAAAAAATATCGTGCTCCTTGAAACGGAACAGCGCCGTGGGGTCGTGCATCAATACATTGGTATCAAGGATAAACAAGCGCTTGCCTTCGATCTGTTTGGCATTCATGCGAGTAATTTTTACCTGTAAAATAGGAGGAAAGGGTATCTCAATCAGAGTGTCTTAACTGCTGCCAAAACCGCGTCGGCATGGCCTTCAATCTTTACCTTGCGCCACTCCTGACGCAATACACCGTTTTTATCAATAAGGAAGGTGCTGCGTTCAATGCCCCGCACCATTTTGCCATACATGTTTTTCGGTTTGATGACATCAAAAATCTTGCAGACTGCTTCGTTTTCGTCCGCCAGCAGGTGGAATGGAAAATTTTCCTTACTGCGAAAATTGTCGTGACGCTTCAGGCTATCGCGCGATACGCCGAAGATAATGCTGTTATGCCGGATAAAATCTGCGTGGCGATCGCGAAAATCCCGACCTTCAATGGTGCAGCCTGGAGTGCTGTCACGCGGATAAAAATACAACACGACATGTTTGCCCTTGAGATCCGACAGGCGCACGGTTTGGCCATCTGTGGATGGCAGGCTGAAATTGGCAACGGACTTGCCCAGGCCAGGACCAGCAGATGTCTTTATATCTGTGGAGGCAGTGGTTTTCCGGACAGTTGTTTTTTTCTTCGAAGTTGTTTTCGCAAGCGGTTTTTTGCTGGTGCGCTGGCGGGTGATATTTTTTCTGGTTACTTTTTTCTTTGCGGCTTTCTTTTTGGTGGCCATGCCGGATTATCCTTTGACCGGTTCGAGGATCGCATCAAGATTCAGGTGGTCACAGAATTCCATAAATTGTTCCCGCAAGGTGGCGATGTGTGTGCCGGCGGGAATTTCGATGGTCATACTCAGATTGAACATGGTCGAACCGGTATGCGCGGCGCGATGGGCGGTAGTGTACATATCATGAATATTGATCTGACGCTTGGAGAAAAAGCTCGCCAGTTGCTGAATGATACCGGGATGATCCAGTGACACAATTTCAACATTGTATGGCATGCGTTCCTGCGTGCCATTGCGTTCCTGGGTACGTTTCAGTGCGATAGTCACACCGAGCTTTTCAGCGGTGCCAGGCAGGGCGTCTTCCAGTTTGGCAATATTGTTCCAGGCGCCGGAGATCATCATGAGGATGGCAAATTCACCGCCTAACAGGCTCATGCGGCTTTCTTCGATATTACACCCGCAATTGACGATGAGTTGGCTGAGGTCGGCGACCAGTCCCGGGCGGTCTTCACCCACGGCTGAGATAACGAGGTAGTTGCTCATTCGGTTAACATCTTTTTACATGCTTGGTTAAGTCATCTTATACCGCATTTACAATACGACTGCACGTAATCGTTCCACCGCTTTTTCCGGGCTAATGGTATTCACAAACAGCCCCGAACCCAGTTCAAAACCCGACGGGATGCTGGTGCGTGGGGCAATTTCCAACTGCCAGTGAAAGCTGGACTGGCAACAGCCGTGCTCATCGCTATTGTGCCCCACCCATGACGGCGTCCAGGCGGGCCATGGTGCGTTGTAATACCTGCGCGAGATCCGCAAAGTCGTCCTGACTGGCGTCAAGAAAATCGCTTTGCTGGCGTAACGGCAGGATATGTACTGCCCACTCATAGCGGCTGGCGAAAGGTTTGATCGCAACAAAGCGTTGGCCGCGCTCGACGACATATTGGCCCACGTTGACTTTGCGCAAAATCTGGCCGGTTTCGCGTTCATAAATAGTGGCTTCAAAGATTAACGCTGCAATGGTGGTGTCTGGGATTCATTGCCCAGGTAAAAGACGCATTCGGGGACATGCCGGCGGGTATCCTGTGGAGCGGATTCCACTTTTTTGCGTGGCCGCCTACGCCGGGCAGTTGCCATGAGTACAGATTCACCGGGCACAATCGGCTTGATTCGGATTTCACGTAGCACTTTTTCCTCTGGTGCTGGTTCCATACTTAACCGCTCCTTACAGAGCCTGAAGTGTACTTATCAGCCGGGGATTTGACGAGTTCTTGTGTTCCAGGGGGCAGGCCTTTACTATGGCGTTTTTCGTTTGGCCTAGCAGAATGGCAGGGGAAGGTATGTTTAAAGGCAGTATGGTTGCCCTGGTCACACCCATGACCACCGACGGGGCAATCGATGAAGAGGCGCTTGCTGCGCTGGTCGAATTTCACATCCAAAACGGTACTGATGCAATTGTCTCGGTAGGGACGACCGGTGAGTCTGCCACCCTGGATGAAGAAGAGCACTGCTATGTGATGCGGCGCACTGTGAGCCTGGCACGCGGTCGAGTGCCGGTAATAGGTGGCACGGGTTCGAATTCAACACGCGAAGCGATTGAATTGACGCAATGCGCAAAAGAAGCGGGTTGCGATGCCGTTTTACTGGTAACCCCTTACTACAATAAGCCGACCCAGGAAGGGCTGTTTCAGCATTTCAAAGCCGTGGCCGATGCCGTGGCGATCCCGCAAATTTTGTATAACGTACCAGGTCGCACCGCGGTTGATATGCAGGCTGACACTGTAGCGCGACTATCCAAAGTTAAAAATATAATCGGTATCAAGGAAGCCACCGGTAACCTGGAGCGCGCGCAAACTATACGTCAGTCGTGTGATGCGACATTTGAACTTTATAGTGGCGATGATGCCACCGCGATGGAGTTTCTGTTGCAGGGCGGCCATGGTGTTATATCGGTAACCGCGAATGTTGCTCCCCAAGCCATGCATGACATGTGTATGGCCGCGCTGCGTGGCGATCGTGTTGCTGCCAGCGCGATCGATGCCAAATTGACGGGACTGCATAACAAATTATTTGTCGAAGCCAATCCTATTCCAGTGAAGTGGGCGCTCTACAAAATGGGGATGATCACGCAAGGGATTCGTTTGCCTTTGACTGTGTTGTCAGAAAAATTTCATGCGGATGTAACCGCTGCGCTGCAACAAGCTGGCGTGGCATGAGGTGTGTTGTGGTGAAAGTAATTCAATTAATGTTTACCTTAGGTATTTCTCTGGCAGTCATTGCCGCTTGTTCATCTGATCCGAAATACAAAGGTGTGTATACCGACAAGGTGGAAACGCGTTCATTACAGATACCACCTGATCTCGATGCGCCGCAGGAAGGTCGACAGACAGGTGTATCGCCGGATTTGGTGACTACCATTCAAAGTTATTCCGATTACAGCAAAACTCAGCAAGACAATCCTGCATTCAAAGTTGCCTCAGACTACAAAGATATGCGTCTGGTTCGTCAGGGTAGCCTGGTATGGCTGGAAATAAAAGCCAGGCCGGAAACAGTATGGGGTGAAGCACATGAGTTTCTGACTCATTTGGGTTTTCAGGTCAAAGTCGAGCAAACGCAATTGGGGATGATGGAGACCAACTGGCTGGAAAATCGTGCCGATGTTCCCAAGAATTGGTTTTCACGGCTATTAAACAGAATGTTTTCCACCGGCATGCTGGATAAATATCGGATTCGCATTGAACGTGGTGATGCGACGGATACCTCGCGGGTATTTATCGCGCACCGCGGTTTGCGTCAGTTAGGCCAGGGAGAAGAACTGGAAAACGCGCTGACTGAGAATTTAGGTAAAAAAGATGACTGGGTAGTGCGTAATCCGGATCCTGAATTGGAAGCCGAGATGCTGGTACGCTTTATGGCGTTTCGTGGTGCCAGCGATGTGGTCGTGCAACAAGCCATGGCGACCAAGACACCTGCACATTCTCCCATGCAATTGCTTGAACGTGATGGTCAATCCATACTCGAAGTTAATGATGTCTTTGCAAGAACCTGGCGACACGCCGAGCTGGCATTGGATCGCATGGGTTTTGTCATCGAAGATCGCAATCGTACTGCGGGTGTTTATTACATCAAGTTGCCGGAGAGTTTTCGCGTCGAAGCTCAGAAGAGTTGGCTGGGTGGATTATTCTCCTCTGACAAGAATAAGGTCATGAGCGACAAATATTTACTGGTTCTGGAAGACAAAGGCGACAAGACTCAACTAACCGTGCGGCAACAGGATAGTAAAGATACTGAATTGTTGCCTAAAGTGGCGAAAAAGATCTTGAGTCAAATACAGGAAAATATTCTGTAAAAGGAGCGCGGTTTGCGTTTTGCTTCGCTGGGCAGTGGCAGTCGTGGCAATGCCACGCTGATTGCACATGGCGCAACGCAGTTGCTGGTGGATTGTGGTTTTTCGGCACGCGAGACTGAAAAACGTCTGGCACGCTTACAATTGGCAGCAACGGATATCACTGCCATCATCGTGACGCATGAGCATCAGGATCACAGCCAGGGAGTCGCGGCCATGGCAAGAAAGTATGGTCTGCCAGTCTATATGACTGCCGGTGCCCAACGGGGCTACGCCTGGGGTGAGTTACCTGACCTGCAGTATATAGAGCCGGAATGTGGCTTTAGTATTGATGATATTCAGTGTCATCCATTTACCGTGCCACATGATGCGGCTGAGCCAGTTCAATTTGTATTTAGTGATGGGCAAGACCGCATTGGCTTGTTGACAGATACAGGTAATATCACTGCGCACATTATCGCGAATTTTGTACAACTGGATGCTTTATTGCTTGAATGTAATCATGATTTGACGATGCTGCAGCAGAGTGATTATCCCGCTTCACTCAAGGCCCGTGTCGGTGGTGATTATGGACATTTAAACAATACGCAGGCAGCGCGACTGCTGGAAGGTATTGATTGTTCCGGATTGCAACATGTAGTCGCTATGCATTTGAGTCAACAAAATAACACGCCGCGATTGGCGCAACAGGCGCTGTCGGTGGTATTGAATTGTGATCTGACAGATATCCCGGTTGCCGATCAGGCAACCGGATTGCCATGGCACTCGCTATAACTTATCGAGGTAGATATGCAAAAAGGTGAATTGCTTTACAAAGGCAAAGCGAAAAGTGTTTACAAGACGGATGATCCCGACCAATACATCATGCTGTATCGCAATGATACGTCGGCATTCGACGGCGAGAAAGTGGCGCAGCTGGACCGCAAAGGCCTGGTAAACAATCATTTCAATGCGTTCATCATGGACAAGCTGGCTGCCAATGGAGTTGCCACCCATTTTGTAAAACTGCTCAGCGATACCGAATCACTGGTCAAGCGTATGGAGATGATTCCGGTTGAATGCGTCGTGCGTAACTTGAGTGCGGGTAGCATCGTACGCCGCCTGGGTGTACCGGAAGGATTGGATCTTAACCCGCCAACATTTGAGTTCTTTTTGAAAAATGATGCGCTGCACGATCCGATGATCAATGATTTCCACATTATCTCCTTTAAATGGGCCAGCGCTGACGAGATTCAGCAAATGAAAACGCTTACCTTCAAAGTGAATGACATCCTCAAGGATCTGTTCGCCAAGGCCGGGATGCTCCTGGTGGATTACAAACTGGAGTTTGGCCGTTATCACGGTAAAGTTATGCTGGGGGATGAATTCTCACCTGATGGCTGCCGCCTGTGGGATGCCAAAACCCGTGAAAAACTCGATAAGGATCGTTTCCGGCAGAATCTGGGAAATGTAATTGAATCCTACGAGGTAGTTGCACAACGTTTGGGAATCGCGTTGCCTAAATAATCTCCAATCCCAGGACAGCACCATTGGGGTAAAAACCATACAAAACCCACAATAAAATTGTTAAATGAATTTAACAATTTGCCGATATCTTCCTACATAGCCATCCACCATATCTTAATGGCGGAATTAATCCATGAATAACAAGCACTTATCAATTAGTGCTGATGGGGTAGCGTATGTGGCGTGAAATTTTGATGGGTCTTTTCTCGCGAATTTCCATCCGGCAAAAAATCCTGCTCGGTAGCGGCGTGGTCCTTTCCATGCTGGTGGTGGTCTCGTTAGTCGCTATCGTGAGTCTGACTTCAACACAAACCAACGTCGTGAAAGTTGTTGAAGTACGCCAACCCCTGGCCATGACATCTCTGGAGTTGGCTGAGGCACTGGATCGAGCCAATGCGGCATTAGGCTTTTACCTGTCCAGCACCGAACCCACCGACAAACTCGCCTATGAAACTGCCCTGAAAGATCTGGATACGCTATTAGCCAAATTAAAAAATATGCCGGTGGTACAGGACGATGCCGACACATCTGCATTGGTCAAGGCGATTGGCCAGGGACTGGCTAAATATAAAAGTTACCAGCACACCATGACTGACCTGGCCACGGATTTTCAGAAAAATTTCCCTGGCATGAGCTTTTCCAGTGAGCGCATGAATCCGGTAGCGATGAACATTCAGGCGGCTATGCAGGGGATGTTACAGAGTGAACGTGAACAGAAGTCTAATAGCGAGCGCCGCAAGATGCTATTTGAACTTGCCGAACTGCGACAACAGTGGATGAATCTTATCATTGGTAACCGTGCCTACATGGCGTTTCGTGCTCAATCGGCATTGGATAATTTGAAACTGTATCGTCAGGGATTCCAGGACGAACTCAAGAGAATCGATCCTTATGCCAAATTATTTACTTTTGAACAAACGGATTATTATGATCAAATCAAATCCGGATCGGATGAGTTCTTCAAATTATTGGATGAAATGATCGCGGTACATAGCAGTGACAAGTGGCGTACCGATTCCTACATGATTCGCACTGAAATTGGTCCCTTGGTGCAGGAAATCAAAGCCAAGATCAATACCCTGGTGGAAGCACAGATCAAACTCAACGAAACCGATAGCCGTGATTTGGTCAGTAATGTGAGTAACACCCGCAGTTTTGTAATGGGCCTGCTCATCGTGGCATTGGTAGTGGGAGGTATTGGCGGTTGGTTAATGGTTCTATCTATTACAACGCCCTTACAACAGGCAGTGGTGGCTATGCGGGATATTGCCAGCGGTGAAGGTGATTTGACTCGACGTCTTGACAGTAAGGGGAAGGATGAAATCGCGCAGTTGGGTCAATCCTTTAACCAGTTTATTTCCAAGGTACAGGGAATCATGACTCAGGTGGCTGGCTCGACTTCGCAACTGGCGGCCGCCGCAGAAGAAATGTCACTGGTAGTGGACAGCACCAAAGACGGTGTGCAACGTCAACGCCAGGAGACCGAACAAGTCGCCACGGCGATGAACGAAATGGTCAGCACAGTACAGGATGTCGCGCAGAACGCAGTAAGTGCCGCCGACATGGCGCAGCAAGCCGATCAGCAAGCCAGCGGTGGTAAACAAACTGTACAACATACCATTGATGCCATTGAAACACTGGCAAATGAAGTCAACAAAGTTTCCGGCGTTATCCAGACATTGGAGAAAGACAGCGAATCCATCGGCACGGTGTTAGATGTGATTCAAGGTATCGCTGAACAAACCAATTTGCTTGCGCTCAATGCGGCAATCGAGGCAGCCCGTGCCGGTGAACAAGGTCGCGGTTTTGCGGTAGTCGCGGATGAAGTACGCAATCTGGCCAGTCGCACGGCTGATTCGACCCGTGAAATTAAAAATATGATCGAGCGTCTGCAAACCGGCGCACGTGATGCGGCAGAGGCCATGCGTGGTGGTAACGAGCATGCGCAGAACAGTGTCAAACGGGCTGCTGAGGCGGGCGCCGCACTGGAACAAATTACCTCGGCAGTGGCCAACATTGCGCATATGAATGGTCATATGGCTAATGCATCCAGGCAACAGGGTGAGGTGGCCGAAACCATCAATCAAAATATCACCAATATTTCGTCAGTGGCAGATGACACCGCCAGAAATACGGACGGTCTGGCACGTTCGAGTATTTCGTTGGCGCAACTTGCTACGGAATTACAGGGTATGGTGGGTCAATTCAAGATTTAGTAACCGGTGCTGAAATAGGTTCTGATATTTGTTAATTAAAAGGCATTGACCCGGCAGGTCAGTGCCTTTTTTATGTTCTGAACTAATTAATTCATGACACGGATCGATTTTGTGAGCCAGCCATCTTGCGTTAGGGGGCATTTGTGCGCATCATATGCGCGCAATGACATCCCGATCCTATAATGCTGACGCCATCGAAGTTCTCTCTGGTCTGGAACCGGTACGTAAACGACCGGGCATGTATACACAGACAGATCGCCCTAATCACCTCGTACAGGAAGTTGTTGACAATAGCGTCGATGAAGCCATGGCCGGCCATGCCAGTCGCATCGATGTGACGCTGCATACCGACGGCTCCTGCGAGGTTAGCGATGATGGTCGCGGCATGCCGGTGGATATGCATCCAAAAGAAAAGATTCCCGGCGTCGAAGTGATTCTGACCCGTCTGCATGCCGGTGGTAAATTTTCCAATAAAAACTATCAGTACTCCGGTGGCTTACACGGCGTGGGTGTTTCCGTTGTTAATGCCTTGTCGAAAAAGCTCGAAGTGCTGATCCGACGCGATGGCAAAGAATATAAAATGACGTTTGCCGATGGCAAGCGTACTTCACCGCTTAAAACGCTGGGTGCGACCGGTAAACGCAATACCGGAACCACGGTACGCTTCTGGCCCGATCCGAAATTCTTCGAATCCGCTAAATTTGTTGTGCAACGTCTCAAGCATGTGTTGCGTGCCAAAGCGGTGCTTTGCCCTGGCTTAACCGTCAACTTTGAAGATAAAAGTAGCGGTGAGAAAGAACAATGGCACTACCAGGATGGTTTGCGCGACTACATGGTCGGTTCGTTGCAAGGCACCGAATTTTTGCCTGTCGAGACCTTTATGGGACATATGGTCGGTGCGACCGAAGCGGTGGACTGGTCAGTGGCCTGGGTTGTGGAAGGCGGCGTTAACATTGCCGAGAGTTATGTCAATTTGATTCCGACTGTGCAAGGTGGCACCCATGTGAATGGATTGCGCACCGGCCTGACCGATGCCATGCGTGAATTTTGCGAGATCCGCAATTTGCTGCCGCGCGGTATCAAGCTGGCGCCCGAAGATGTGTGGGATAAATTAAGTTACATCTTGTCCGTGAAGTTAGTTGAGCCACAGTTCTCGGGGCAGACCAAGGAGCGGTTAACCTCACGCGAATGTGCGACATTCGTAACTGGTGTTGTTAAAGATGCGTTTGCCTTGTGGCTGAATCAACATGTTGAGGCCGGTGAGCAACTGGCCGCATTGGCGATTGCCAATGCCGAACTACGTTTGCGCGCCAATCGCGCCGTGGTACGCAAGAAAGTTACTCAAGGCCCGGCTTTGCCCGGCAAGTTGGCGGATTGTTCATCCTCGGATATGGGGTTGACGGAATTATTTCTGGTGGAAGGTGACTCGGCGGGCGGTTCAGCCAAGCAGGCACGTAATCGTGAGTATCAAGCTATCATGCCGTTGCGCGGCAAGATTCTGAATACCTGGGAAGTCGATCCATCCGAGGTGCTGGCCTCGCAGGAAGTGCATGATATTTCCGTGGCGATCGGTGTCGATCCGGCATCACCAGATATTACTAAATTACGCTATGGCAAAGTCATTATTCTTGCCGATGCCGATTCTGACGGCGCGCACATCGCAACATTGTTAACGGCTTTGTTTTTGCGGCACTACAGCGCACTGGTGAATAACGGTCATATCTACGTGGCAATGCCGCCGTTATTTCGTGTCGATGTGGGCAAGGAAGTTTACTATGCACACGATGAGGCCGAAAAGAAGGGCGTGCTGGATCGCATTACTGCTGAAAAGAAAAATGCCAAACCACAAGTCACACGTTTTAAAGGGTTGGGCGAAATGAATCCATTGCAATTGCGTGAGACCACCATGGATCCGGACACGCGCCGCCTGGCACGCTTGACGATTAAGCCGGGCGACGGTACGCAGCAATTGATGGATATGCTGCTGGGTAAAAAGCGTGCTTCCGATCGGCGTGAATGGTTGGAACAACGCGGTGATTTGGCGGATGTGTAATTAAATATGGCTGAGAAAATCGACGACAGCATCGAGCGTCTACCGCTTAAATCGTTTACCGAGAAAGCGTATCTCGATTATTCCATGTACGTAATATTGGATCGCGCCTTGCCGCACGTCGGTGATGGCTTGAAACCGGTGCAGCGGCGTATCGTCTATGCGATGTCTGAATTGGGTTTGCGTGCCGGTGCCAAGTTTAAAAAATCCGCCCGTACCGTCGGTGATGTGCTCGGTAAGTTTCATCCGCATGGGGATAGCGCCTGTTATGAAGCCATGGTGCTCATGGCGCAGCCGTTTTCCTATCGGTATCCGTTGCTGGAAGGTCAGGGCAACTGGGGTTCACCTGATGATCCCAAATCTTTTGCGGCGATGCGCTATACCGAATCGCGCTTATCGGGGTTTGCTGATTTACTATTAAGTGAATTGGGCCAGGGTACGGTGCAATGGGCGCCGAATTTTGATGGCACCATGGAAGAACCCAAGTTATTGCCAGCACGTGTGCCACACGTATTACTCAATGGTACAACCGGTATTGCCGTCGGTATGGCTACCGATATCCCACCGCATAATTTGCGTGAGATCGGTCAGGCCTGTATGCATCTGCTGAAAAATCCCAAAGCTACTAATAAAGAATTATGCGAATTTGTCGAAGGCCCGGATTATCCAACGACAGCGGAAATTATTACGCCACGTAAAGAAATCATGCAGATGTACGAGACCGGCAATGGTTCAATTCGCATGCGTTCACGTTACGAAGAAGAAGACGGCGATATTATCATCACGGCATTGCCACACCAGACCTCGCCTGCCAAAGTGCTGGAACAGATCGCCCAGCAAATGCAGGCTAAAAAATTACCGATGGTGGCGGATTTACGCGATGAATCCGATCATGAAAATCCGACCCGTCTGGTGATTGTGCCGCGTTCCAATCGTATTGACGTTGCTGAATTGATGCAGCACCTGTTTGCCACGACCGATCTGGAACGCAGCTATCGCGTCAACATGAATGTGATTGGTTTGAATGGTCGGCCGGGCGTTAAAAATTTACGTACAATGCTCAGCGAGTGGCTAACCTATCGTACTGATACGGTGCGCAAACGCCTGGAATACCGCCTCGATAAAGTTATCAAACGATTACATATTCTCGACGGTTTATTAGTCGCGTTTCTGAATATCGATGAAGTGATTGCGATAATCCGCAAACACGATGAACCCAAGCCGGTGTTGATGAAGCGTTTCAAATTATCCGATATCCAGGCCGAAGCGATCCTCGAATTGAAGTTACGCCATTTAGCCAAGCTCGAGGAAATGAAGATTAAAGGTGAACAGAAGGAACTGGCTGCCGAACGCGATACTATTGAAAAAATACTGGCATCAGCAGCCAAACTAAAATCACTGATTCATGCCGAACTCAAGGCCGATATCGAAAAATACGGGGATGCACGCCGTTCACCGATCGTTAAACGCGAAGCAGCACAGGCGATCAGTGAAACTGATTTGATCGGTTCGGATCCGATGACCGTGGTGTTGTCGCAGAAAGGTTGGATCCGCGCGGCTAAAGGTCATGATATCGATGCAACGACGCTCAGCTATAAAGCCGGTGATGGCTACCTCGAAAAATTATTGCTCAAGAGTAACCAATTGGCGGTATTTCTGGATTCCACCGGCCGCAGTTATGCATTACCGATCCATACGTTACCGTCCGCACGTGGTCAGGGCGAACCCTTAACCGGTCGTCTGGAACCGCCTGCCGGTGCGCGCATCACGGGTATGGTTGGCGGCGAGGCTGATCAGTTATGCATGTTGATGAATGATACTGGCTATGGTTTTGTCGCCAGGATTGAAGATATGATTACTCGTAATAAAGCCGGAAAGGCTTTGATGAAAGTACCAGAAGGTGCGGCGACATTATCACCGGCGATGTGTAGTGATCCGAATAAATCACTATTGGTCGCAGCGACCAATGAAGGTCGTATGTTGGTGTTCGGCATTAAAGACGTTCCTGTCATGCCGAAAGGCAAGGGCGTAAAGATTATTAATATTCCCACCAGTAAATCCAAGACGCGTGAGGAATTCGTTACTGCCATGACAGTGCTGGCGCCGGGACAGAGTCTCAAAGTGCATTCCGGCAAGCGCCACAAGGTGCTGGATGCAAGTGAGATCAAACACTATAAGGGACAACGTGGACAGCGTGGTTTGAAATTGCCGCAGGGATTCCGGAGTGTCGAACGATTAGAGCCGCAAAACTGATAATGACTTAACTTTTATCCTTTTTGGTGGATGGCGGTGCAATAACCGGTTCATTCTTTTTTAGAAACTTCAGTTTATTCAATACATGCTGAGCACGCTCGATATGATTGTCGAGCTGTTCATTATTTGGATCCAGTTCACGCACGCTATTCCAGATCGCCAGGGCGCGCTCAATATCACCCTGGCTGTAAAGTTTGCGGCCCATTTCGATGCCTTGTTTAACATTGTTACCGATGCGAATATTCAGTTCCTTGCGGAATTCAAGTACGGTTGCATTGTGTTGATCGCGCGACGGTATTTTTTTGAATAATTTAAATGCCTGACGCAGATCGTCTTTTTTCAGCGCTTGACGGGAATTGCTCAGTATTTCTTCACCCTTGGCGGACAGCGTTACTTCCCGGTGTTTTTCCAGTATGGCCAATTGTTGCGGGATATCCAGCGTCACTGGAAAACGGTGGCCATCTGGATTCAACTCCATGGCGGTACTAAAACATTTTTCGGCAAGCTCAAAATCGGTGCGTTGCATACTGGCTTGTCCGCATTGCACAAGTTCCTGATATAAATCCCCGATATCAGTTTCTCTGAGTCCGGTTATTACATCTGTACGATGTCCACCGGGAGTTAGTTGTTCATACTGTTGCTGCAGAGGTATGGATTTGAGCAACCATTCTGCTTTGTACAGATTCATTCGGTAGGTCGTTATTTCCAGTTGCTGTTGACGTTCCTGTAAGAAATTCTGATAAGCCACAGCCAGAGATTCACTATGCGGTAATTTCTCAATGCCTTGTTGATAAAGCTGCGCAGCGTTTTGCCAATGCTGCTGTTTGGTCTCGTTTGCCGCGTTTTGCAGCGTAGATGCTTCGTAATCCCTGGCTAATTGCAAAATGTATTTTCTTTTGCTCTGCAACTGCGCATAGTGCGGGTGGCTGGAACTAATTTGCTCAAGCGTATCCAGTGCGGTAGTGAAATCCTTTGCTGCTACCCATTGGTCAATGCGGCTATCCAGATCGGATTGCATCGAATACCAGACAGCACAGCCACTGACTTGAAAAATTAGGCAAATGAGCAGAAGTACCTTGCGGTACGGTGTCATGCGACTTTCCGTTTACGGAGTATATCTCCCAGTTGTGACTCAATAATTTGCTGGTCAGCCTCGACCAGGCTGGTCAACATATAGGTTGTCACTGGCTCGGCAATGCCGCGTAAGCGGATGGACTGATGTTGTTCAGCGATGACACGGTCTGTGACATCAGGATCATGTACCAAGTGTTCGGTAATGACGATCTGGCCGCTGTCAGCTACGGTATGTAGACGTGATGCCAGATTCACGGCTTCACCGACGACGGTATACTGCATGCGATCTTGCGAGCCCATGTTGCCTGCCAGCATTTCGCCACTGTTAATACCAATGCGGAAATAGACCGGATAACGACCCGTCCGGACGCGTTCCTGGTTAAGTTCATCAACCAGACGTTGAATTAATACTGCGCAGGCAACCGCATTGAATTTATGGTCCGGATCTTCCTCGGGGACGCCGAAGATCACCATCGCGCAGTCACCCATGTATTTGTCGATAACCCCACGATACAGGCGGCTGGCCATGTCGATATAGGAAAAATATTCATTGAGCATCAGTGCAATTTCTTCAGCGGGCAATTTTTCCGACAGGCTGGTGAAACCGACAATATCTGCAAACAGGGCGGTGGCTTGCACGCGTTTCCCACCGAGTTTGATTTGATTCAGATTGTCCATAATCTGCTTGGCGACTTTACTGGAGACAAAGCGTGAAAAGGCACTTTCAACCTGATGCTTTTCCAGCAGGCCATTGGCCATGGAATTAAACGCATTGATCAAATAGCCGATCTCATCGTTGCGGCGCTCTGAGATTCGATAATTAAAATTGCCATTGTGGATTGCGCGGCTGGCATCCATCAGATTGTAAATGGGCTGGCTCAGGCGTTTGCCAATGAAATAGGCAGAAATTATTCCCATTAGTATCATGAACAAGGTGGCAGCAAAGATCGTGCTGACGGTATTGCGTTGCGCGTAGGTGAGTGCAGCGCGATTATAGGTAACCAGTACGTGGCCTACGATGGTTTTTTGATAGCGGATCGGGGTGATGAATGAAATAGCGTCAGTCAATTTGCCTTGTGGATCATAATCCGTCCAGTTAACGGTATAGGTATTTTCATCAATGGGCGTGGCACGATTGTAGAGTTTGAGAATGTCATGCACGGGTAGTCGGCCGGTTTGCGCCAGAATGTCGCCCTTATGGGAATAAACCACGGCGCCTAGAATATTTTCATTGGTTTTGAGATTGTTCACTACAACCATCAGACTGAGGGTGTCATCTGACAGCACGAGTTCTTTGGATGAATCGGCCAGTTGATTGACCATTGCCCGGCCAAAGTCATTTATTTGTTTACCTAAAACCTGTGACTGATTTGACACGATGATGAGTCCCAGGATAACCATGCCACTGCTAATCAGCAGTGTCAGAATCAGTGCTAATTTATACGAAATCGGGATGTGGCGAGGCAATAACACCTTCCAGCCGCGAGCTGACGGTGTAGTGACTTGACCAGTAGTGACAATGGCTTGAGCATCTGTCTCTTGCCGTGTTTCCTGTTCCATCTCGCTCAACTCATTTAACGGTGTATTTGGGGGTGTTGCGTGTGCCAGGCTAAGCCGCAATGGCCAGAAAGGTTATATATAATAGCACGATGCTATTACCATACCTGTGCACAATGAGGTTAGCGGTCGGTAGTGTGATCCGCTATAGGTATTCTAAAAAACAGCATTATAGGTCACAATTTAGGGCGCATTATAATTGTGTGATTTGATTAAAATACCAAATTATCATTCACAAGACCTTATTATAATAGATGGATATAATTAGGGATGCCAAGTGGTATACGGGATATGTAGACGTAACCGCTTTGTGGTGTGTTGACTTAGCGTGAAGAATTAGCAGGAGAAATTGCATGTCATTAATTCGTCCATTTCGTGGACTCCGTCCCAAACCAGAGTGTGCCAATGATGTGGTCGCGCCACCTTACGATGTGTTGAACACGCAAGAGGCACGGCAACGTGCCACTGGGCGGCCGCGCAGTTTCCTGCATATTTCCAAACCCGAGATTGATTTACCTGCTGACATCGATCCCTTTGATGCGCAGGTTTATGCCAAAGGTAAGGAAAATTTTGCAAAAATGATTGCAGAACAGGTATTAATTCGCGATGCCAAACCGTGTTATTACGCATATCGTCTGGTGATGGGCAATCATCAGCAAATTGGCCTGGTGGCTATTGCCTCAGTGGCGGATTACAACACCAATCGCATCCGCAAACACGAATTTACCCGTCCGGACAAAGAAGATGATCGGGTACGGCAAATAGATGCGCTGAATGCGCAAACTGGTCCGGTATTTCTTACCTATCGTCGTGATGCGAGCGTGGATGCAATTATTAACACCGTCATTACCGGTAAACCTGTTTATGACCTCGTGGCTGATGATGGCGTGAAACATACCCTGTGGGTTATCGACGATGAAAAGCAAATCGCCGTTCTAACAAAAACCTTTGATGCCATGCCTTGCTTGTATATCGCAGATGGCCATCACCGCTCTGCAGCAGCATCGCGTGTGGCAGCGATGCGCCATCAAACTGGTGATGCCAACACGGCGGCATCTCATAATTATTTTTTATCAGTTGTCTTTCCGGATAATCAAATGCAAATTCTCGATTACAATCGAGTCATTCGGGATTTGCATGGCATGAATGCGGAACAATTCAAACAACGGATTGCTACTGCATTCGACTGTGAGCCGGTCGCAACTGCATATAAACCCCAACGGACCGGCGAGTTTGGTATGTATCTGGACGGTACGTGGTATCGGCTGAACATCAAACCTGAACTAATCCCGCAGCAGGATCCCGTTGGCAGGCTCGATGTCAGTTTATTGCAGAATCACCTGATTAGCCCGGTGTTGGGAATTGCTGATCCGCGCCGTGACAAGCGCATTGACTTTGTGGGCGGCATTCGGGGTTTGGCAGAATTACAGCGTCGCGTCGATAGCGGCGAAATGCAGGTAGCATTTGCGCTCCACCCAACACAGCTGAGTGATTTAATGGCGGTAGCGGATGCCAATGAGGTAATGCCGCCGAAATCCACCTGGTTTGAACCTAAGCTGGCGGATGGACTGGTATCACACGTATTGGATTAATTATGTCAAAAGCCCTCTCCCACTGGGAGAGGGAGAATGGAACAGTATTTTAGAAATTCTCGTTGAAGTCGTAGTTCATCTCAGCCGTAGGCTGTTGCAGGAAATGGCCTTCGATAAAATCCACCGCGCACTGCCAGAGAACTGCCAGACTATTGGCGTCTTCCACAAATGCGGCAATGGTTTGAATGTTCTGGCTGTTCGCCGTTTCGGCTATGGATTTAAGCTTTTCCTGGTGTTCAATATTCTGCGGCAAGCCTTGGATCAGACTCATGTGAATTTTAATGTAATTAACTGCAAGTTGTTTTAGCGAGTGAAAAGTATTTTGCTCGATACCGAAATTTTCCAGTGCAATACGACAATGCAGTTGGTTTAATCCGTCACAGACGATTTTGGCTTGTTTAAGATGATTGAGCGCTGCTTCCTCGCTCAACATGAATACCAGACTGTCGGTATCGATACGAGTGCTTTTGATGCGTTCGCTTATCCATGGCAGAAACTCAACATCACAGATAGTTGCTGCCGAAAGTTTCAGGAATACGCGGGTCTTCTGACCTTCCTTCTGTTTGCGTGTCAGGATCATGAAAGTATTCGCTATTATCCAGCGATCGATAAAATTCATCAGCCCGGAATCCTGTGCGGCAGGCAGGAATTCATTGGGGGGCAGAACTTCATCTTTTTCATCGAGCATGCGAACCAAAACTTCGTAGTGCGCGCCTGGTTCACCATGCAGACTGACGATGGGCTGGTAGAGCAGGCGGAATTTATTATCTTTTAATGCGGATTTAATCCGTAACGCAGCGGCATTCGATTGTTCCTGTGCAGCCAGTTCCTGTAATGCCGGATTGAAAATACGATAACGATTGCCGCCTTCCTGCTGGGCCAGTTCAGCACCTTTTTCTGCCCGGTGAATACATTCCTGGCTGTTGCTGGTGGTCTCGTTGATCTGCGTAAGCCCGATGCTGCAAGTGGATTGAACTGTGGTCTTGCTACCGACGTCTGCGATGTGTTCGGCAATGAGTTTGCCAATCCCTGAAGCGTATTTTTCAGATTGCTTGCTGTCGATATTCTGGATCAGTAACGTAAAATTACCGGCTTCAAACCGGGATAACAGCCCCAAATCTCGTAATTTGTTTTTCAGGTGTGCGGCTACATCGGCAACAAGGTGATCTGCAGCGGCGATGCCGTGCTGATTGCGTACCTCGGCATATTTATCCAGTGTGATGAAGAACAATGATCCGCGAACCTGACCGGCAATTGCACGGGCAATAACCTGATCGAGGTGTTCAAGGAAATAAGTGCGATTGAAGAGGCCCGTGACCAGATCCATCTGGCTCATGACGTTCAATTTTTGTTCCAGTTCTTTATTCGGGGAATGATCGCGAATAATGATCTGGGTGCAGGCCTCGCCGTCCATACTGGCCGGAGAGAACTCCATGTTGATCTTGATTTTACGGCCTTCTGCATGCTGGCCATGTACTTCCAGTTGGGTATGCTCCGACTGGCCTTTGGTATAGGCGCGTAAAAATTCCTTGAGTTTGGCGTGATCTTCGCTGTTGACTAAATCCATTATCGGCATGCCCTGGATATCGTCAGGATCACTTAGGCCAAACATTTTCAGATACGCTTCATTGGCGTATAAATGCATGCCATCGTGAACATAGGAAATGGCATCGCGAGAACTGTCGATCAAATGCTTGGCGCGTTTTTCGGTTTCATGCAGGAGCTGCTCACTGCGGCGGGCGGCACGGCGGTCGCGCAGGTCACCAATTTCACGTTTGACGATGAGTTTTAGCCGTTCAACCTGATCTTCTGCAACCGCATCGCGCGCACCGTTTTTCAGTACTTCCAATGCTAAAGATTCTTTACCTGGCTGAGTTATTACCACGAAAGGAATGTCACGACCTGATTGTAGTAAAACTTCAAGAGCTTGCCGGGCGGTAAATTGCGGTAATTTGAGTTTGGCCAGGATAATATCGATCGGGTTTTCTTCGATTGCCGTGCGCATGTTTTCTGCGTCTTCGGCGCGCAAATCACGCACGATGTGCCCAGCATTACGCAGAGCATTCATCAGCGTCTCGGCTTCTTCTGATGCCTCAAATACTGTCAGGACACGCAGTAAATTTTCGTTACTCACAACACCATCCTAGTGAAATTGTTGTTCTGTGGCATAACTCCCAGCCTTGTTGTAGTGCACGCTAACCGATTCACGCCGGAGGCGCAAGACGGGTGTATACCCCATTTTATGCAGAATATATCGACCTGACTGACATCTGACTTGAAGGGAATTACAAGGTGTAAAGTTGCTGCATAACATAGCGCGATCCTGCTACCGCCTCAGATGGATGTCCAAACGCTGTCAAATTCAGACTCTGCTTCATCCTGCTTGGAGGTTTTGGCGCCAGGCTGTTGCTGCTGTTCAAGGATCTCAAATTCAAATTGGGCAAACAAGCCGGTGTTCTGCACTTGTTTCGTGAGCTTGATCATAATTTCCTTTCCCAGGATATTAATGATCAACTGATTGCTAACCCGATAGGGCACCGGCCCGGTTATCAGCGTGGTCGGCTGATTGATGGCTTTTATCTCCGGTAACATCAAAGTGCGTTTATAGTCGTTCTTGGTATTGGTAATGCCGCGTATCCCAATTGCGGCTGCATCGGGAGTGAGCATCTCTATGCCCAGGATCAGGCGGTTTTGATCGTCTGCTTTGAGCCAGCGGATGACGCCGATTCCCCATTTCCAGGTTTGTCCGCGAATGCTGCGGCGCACACCGATTAATTCGCCTACCTGAGCGCGAGCCTCTTTGGGACGTCCGACAGATTGGATGCAATAGCCGCGTGCGCTTTCGTTCAGAATTGCCCAGGTTTCAGGATGATAATGTGTTGGGGTGGTCGATGGTTTGGTGGGGTTTTGTTCTTTTTGAAATTGCTCCTCCATGACCTCTATGCCTTCGCTGCCACCGGAAAAATATATCATGTCCCAAATATCAGGGACTTTTATGGGTTCTTTTTCGCTCATGTTGATGCCGTCGGCAGATTTGCCTGCTTCGAATTGGGCAGTGTTATTAAAACTATCGTTGTCGGTGGCGCGCCGGCGCGAGCCGGTGATGATGACCTGATGGGTGGCGGACAGGCCCAGGGTAACTTCCACCTGTTCTTCCACTTCACTGCGCGGAAAACCGCGGCGTGGAATGACGCACCAGGCAATCAACAAACGGCGCATCAGATCATGGGATAAATCCGGGCGATTCATTTCGATACCCGTTAAGGTCGTGTCGCCACTCTTAAAGCCATGTTTAACTTCCTTACGGATCGCATTAGCCAGTGGTTGGGTATCCAGCACACGGCACTGTTCCTTGTTGCAATCATCACCGGCAAGTGCCAACGCTCTGGCGGCATCATCAGAAGTGAGATTCACCCCGAATGACATGCCATTTTTACCTTGTTTGATTTCATCTGAGATGCCGTGTAACCGGCATTTACTATTCCAGCGTTCTAAAATGTCATAGACCTTGGTGACTTCACCATGCCGCAAACGATAGGGTGAGGCCAAACCCAGCAACAACAAGCGCGTATATTCCATGACGATGCTGGTTTTAGGTACGAAACGGTGCTGTGAATCACTGATCGATGTATTCAGAATGTTGCGTTCTTCAGCCAGACTATAAAGATGATGCAGGCGCGTCCATAGTTGTTCTGGTAAAGGGGTATAGCTTTGGTAGCACGTTAGCATGGCGCGTCCAAGTGCGGTCAGTGCGCGATGCACCAGAACGGCCAGTGTATGTGAGTCGGCAAACAGAAAAGAGTGGTTGAGTAAATCTTCGATTGCGATGAGATAGCCGCTACCCTGAGCGTAATAGATTTCACGCGTAGCTTCGGCAATCTTCCAGTTTTTATCCGGCATGGGTGCATTGATGCTGACGAAATGTCGTCGCATGGAATCAGTGGTATAGGACACGGTTTCTCGACTGGCTTCAAGAAACTGTATGCGATTTTGGTGTGGATAATCCAGGCGGTTGGTATCGACCAACGCCAAAAACATTTGCCGTGCAGTTTCGCCGATGTTGCCGCGTGGCAACTCATTTAACCATGTTTCCACATGGCGGGGGCGGAGATCGAAAGCCTCCTTCCCCGGTTTACTGCGTTCCGGCAGTTCCAATTCCAATGTCTTTCCCACATCGACTCCAACAATATATAGCCGTGCCCAAATAAGGGTGAATTATGCCCCAATGGGCAGGGATCATGCCAAGTACCCGATAACCAGTGCTTAAAGCAAGACCAGTGGTTTTTCAACCGCTTACAACGGAAGTTTAGCGGCCATTCCAGGAATTTCTTTCACTAACCGGGGCACCAGGTACCCGGGAAGGCAATCCCGGACAGCCGCATGGAGGGTTCGGGCGGTGTCAGCATCGACTTCAAAATGCGCCGCACCCTGAACCTTGTCCAGTTGGTGTAGATAGTACGGTAACACGCCACAGGCAAATAAAGCCTCACTTAAACTGACCAATGTTGCTACATCGTCATTGATGCCGCGTAATAACACGGATTGATTCAGCAGGGTAACTCCACTGTGACGTAGCGAGGTGAGGGCGGAGCGCAGTGTGGCATCAATTTCGTTCGGATGGTTGGCGTGGATCACCATGATGGTTTGCAGACGCGTGTGACTCAACATATTCAGCAAGGCCGGTGTTATCCGTTGCGGGATCACCACAGGCAAGCGCGTATGTAACCGTAAGCGTTGCACATGCGGTATGGCGAGCAGGGCCTGAATAAGTTCATTGAGGCGATCATCCGACAGGCTCAGGGGATCGCCGCCACTAAGAATGACTTCTTTAATGCTGCTGTCAGCGGCGATGACCGTCAGTGCGGTTTGCCAGTGTGCCGTTGAGGCATTCGCTTGTGTATAAGGAAAGTGGCGTCTAAAGCAATACCGGCAATGTACCGCACAGGCACCGGTGGCAACCAACAAGACCCGGCCGGCGTATTTTTGCAATATACCGGGCTCCACCATGGCTGCCTGATCGCCAACCGGATCGGCCACAAAGCCCGGGATTTGCTCCATTTCGATGGCCAGCGGTAAAACTTGTCTCAATAGCGGATCATTGGGGTCGCCAGGCTGTATACGGGCAAGAAAGGGTTCGGGTACCCGCAGAGCAAATTGTTCGGCAGCCAGACGGGCAGCCGGGAGCCATTCCATTGGTAGTTGCAGACGTGCGAGCAAAATCGCCGGATCGCGAATGGCACTGGCTTGCAATTGTTGCCAGCTTTGCAGCGGACGCTGCCAACTCAGCACGGTTTCCGATATCATAAGCAACCTTTTATGGGGTATACATGGCCAGGCCGTATTATGACGAACCCGGACACTTGCGGGTATTCGTCAGCCTGAAAAATTAGCGTTCGATAAGGTAATCAATATTATGTCATCTATTAACACCAGTGATTTGCGTGCCGGCGTCAAATTTATGCTCGACGGCGATCCCTGTAATGTGCTCGAAGCCGAATTTGTCAAACCCGGTAAAGGTCAGGCCTTTAGTCGCATCAAGATGCGCAATCTGAAAACCGGCCGTGTGTTGGAAAAAACATTCAAATCCAATGAATCGGTCGAAGCGGCTGACGTTCTCGATACCGATATGCAATACATGTATAACGATGGTGAAATGTGGCATTTCATGCAAACCGAAAGTTTTGAACAATATCAGACCGATGCCAATGCCATTGGTGATAATGGTAAATGGCTCAAGGAACAGGATGTCTGTGTTGTGACCTTATGGAATAACATCCCTATAACAGTGACACCCCCCAATCACGTCGTGCTAAAAGTAACCCAAACAGATCCGGGTATGCGTGGTGATACCGCCACCGGTGGATCCAAACCAGCGACATTGGAAACGGGTGCTGTTGTGAAGGTGCCGTTGTTCGTCAATGAAGGTGATATCCTGAAGGTCGATACACGCACCGGCGAGTACCTTGGCCGCGTTAAGGAATAAGTCTGTCCGCGGTGAGTGAGTCTGATTCTGACTGGCGTCCTACCGCGACTTTAACCACGCTCCAACACCGTGCCCGCATGCTGCAACAGCTGCGGGCCTATTTTTTATCACGTGGTGTGCTGGAAGTTGAAACCCCACTGCTGGCGGATACAGCAACGACTGAGTTGCATCTGCAAAGCTTCGTCGTCAGTGATCCGCTGCATCCAACGGCACAATATTATTTGCATACCTCACCCGAGCTGGCGATGAAGCGATTGCTCGCGGCAGGAAGCGGTTCGATATATCAAATTTGCAAAGTGTTTCGCGCCGGTGAGATGGGGGCTCGCCATCTTCCGGAATTCACCATGCTGGAATGGTATCGCATCGATACCGACTATGATGCCTTTATCGCCGAGAATGTGCGCCTTGTCGAAGATCTGTTGCGTGAGCATCTCAACCTGCAGCCGGTGATGCAGTTTACGTATCAACAGGCGTTTATCGAATTTGCCGGGCTTGATCCACTCATTGCTGATGTTGTTCAATTGCGTGCTGCGTTTGCATCTCAGGTACCGGCGGATGTGTCGGCCTTTGCGCAAGCGGATAAACAAACCTGGCTGGAATTAATACTGACCCATTGTGTCGAGCCGCATTTGCCGCGCGATCGCCTGGTCGTGATTCGCGATTATCCTGCAGAGCAGGCCTCACTGGCCGCATTAAGTCCGACTAATCCTAAAGTTGCTGAGCGTTTTGAAATTTATTGCAATGGTCTGGAATTGGCGAATGGCTTTCATGAATTAACGAATGTCGCTGCGCAACGCCACCGCATGGAGAAAGAGCTTGGCGAACGGCAACAACGCAAGTTGCCCGTTGTCCCACTGGATGAAAAATTTCTTGCCGCCTTGCAACACGGTTTGCCGGATTGTTGCGGGATTGCAATTGGGTTTGA
>JAHECZ010000046.1 GCA_024641475.1 Gammaproteobacteria bacterium | reverse complement strand
GCGGCGCCTTGTTTGCGCAAACGTGCCAGCATCGTGTTATATCGATCACGATGTGGACTCTGCTCGACATTGATGCTGGCTGCAAATATCCGCAGTGAGTTTTGCCGAAAACGGGTCAGAATCGGACCGGGTTCGATTAATGAAACGCTAATCGGCGTATCGGCTAATTCCTGACGTAATGTATCGGTTAATCCTTCCAGCGCGAATTTGCTGGCATTATAGGCGCCCCGAAATGGCATGGCGACCAACCCCAGGATTGAACTGTTCTGAATGATTCGGCCATGACCCTGACGACGCATGACGGGAATAATCAGATTGGTTAACTCGACCCAGCCAAATAAATTGGTTTCGAATTGGGCTCGAAGCTGTGCGCGTGATAAATCTTCCACTGCGCCCGGCAAGCCATAAGCACCATTATTGAAAATCGCGTCCAAGGTTCCATCAGTGCGTTGCAGGATTGTAGCAACCGCATTGCGAATTGAATCACTGTTATCCAGGTCCAGCTGCAGACTTTCAAATCCGTCTGCCGACAAGCGCGTGACGTCAGCAGGATTACGTGCAGTCGCAAAGACACGGTAACCACGTTGCCGTAATATTTGCGCTGCGCATAACCCGATACCGCTTGAACAACCGGTAATTAATATTGTGCGTTGCTGGATTTTAGTCATGTCTGATTCTATTCAAGTCAATAATACCGCAACCAGTCCCGTTATAAAAATTCCATCAAAGGTACCTGCGCCGCCGATCGAAGCCTGCGGCACAGCCAGATTGCGAATATCTTGCAAGCGCAGCAAGTCTGCACCAATTAATACACCCAGGGTGCCACCGATATATGCCACTGCAGCCTGATGTTCTGCGGTGACAAGTAAAATGGCGAGCAGGGCTGCAGAGACTGGCGCAACAAATAACGGCATGGTTATGCCGATGTTGGCGATGGGCCGACTGAATGCATAACTAATTGCACTGACAATGAGAATTGCCAGCATGACGGGCAAAACGGGAATGTGTTGGTGCAATATCAGAAAAAATGAAAAGCTCATCGGTATGACTGCACCACCGATATTAATGGCAATCAGCGTCTGTCCCGAGGTAAATTTCGCAGGATCAATGAGTTCTCGCAGAAAATCCGGCAACTTGGCTGGATCGTAGGCAGACTGAATTTTAAAAAGTGGCATGTTAATGACACTGCCCAACAAAGAAACAAATAGCAGCATTACCATGCCCGTGCCAGACAAGCCTAACTTGTTTGCAGCGACCTTGACCAATTGCACTTGTATAACGACAAACAGCGCCAATAACGCGGCGATAAGGAAGATCAGCTGTCTGGGATTACTGGGCTGGCGCATGCAGGGGTCGGCGTATGTTGTCAGGATTGCTATCATAGTAATATATCTGATCAACTGCTATGCGGAGGGTAATATCGATGGTGACAGCCGAGCAAATCAAAGAGGCAATGGAATTTGCTCAAAAATTGCGTGCGCATGACCAGGACCAGCATCACCTGGTCAAGGTATTGCTCGATTTCCATGATCAGATCAGCTATCTGCAGCCGGTAGTGCATGCTGCCGAGCGTTACCTGCATAGTGGGTTGGGCGAACAGGAACATACGTTATTATTGCGGGCGCTGGATGCGATGCGTAATGCACAAGCCAAACGTTCAATCCAGGAGCCGCCCCGATTGGGTTTAGATTGAAATTTTCCCCAATAACCCCCATTGTGGGCGCTACGATAAATTCCACGATAATTTGCAGGTGAGACGATGCCGATCTACGAATATGACTGTAAGCACTGCGGCCATAGCGTGGAGAAACTCCAGAAACTGAGTGATCCCCCTTTGCTTGAATGTCCGGCTTGCCATCAACCCGAACTCCAAAAACGCATTTCTGCCCCCGGATTTCGCCTCAGTGGTGGTGGCTGGTACGAGACGGATTTTAAGACCGGCAGCAAGAAAAATCTGAGCGAAAAAGCCGCTGAGAAAACCACCACCAGCCCATCCGCTGAATCGGGCAAGAGCAGCTCTACTACGGATAAATCCTCCAGTAGCTGATCCTGACCGGTCTATGCTTGCGCCAGTGCGGCCAAGGCCGTAACATTCCCGCCCTTGTCAATTAATCAACAACGGCGCGGTGTTATGCGTACCCATTATTGCGGCCAGATCAACGAACAACATATCGACCAGACAATCACCTTATGTGGTTGGGCGCATCGGCGCCGTGACCATGGCGGGGTCATTTTTATCGACCTGCGCGATCGCGAAGGGCTGGTTCAGGTTGTCTACGGACCTGACATCAAGGATGTTTTTGCGACGGCAGAACGCGTCCGCAGCGAATATGTATTAAAGGTAACGGGTAAGGTGCGCCGTCGTCCCGCTGGACTGGAAAATCCGCATATCGCTACCGGCCACATCGAAGTCGATGGACTGACGCTGGAAATTCTCAATCGTGCCGAAACCCCGCCATTTATGCTCGATGACGAAACGGTTACGGAAGAGAATCGTTTACGTTTTCGCTATATGGATCTGCGTCGACCAATGATGCAGCAGAACCTGAAATTACGCAGCAAGGTTGCCCGCTATTTCCGCCATTATCTCGATGATCATGGCTTCATGGAAATCGAGACGCCGATGCTAACCCGCGCAACCCCGGAAGGCGCTCGCGATTATCTGGTTCCCAGCCGTACTCACCCGGGCGATTTTTTTGCACTACCGCAATCGCCGCAATTGTTCAAACAACTGCTGATGATGGCCGGGATGGATCGCTATTATCAAATTGTGCGCTGTTTCCGTGACGAAGATCTGCGTGCGGATCGGCAACCCGAATTTACCCAGTTAGACATCGAGACCTCATTTCTCGATGAAGAACAGATCATGAATCTGATGGAAGGGATGATCCGCGAGGTATTCGCCAAGGTACTGGAAATCCCATTGCATCAACCATTCCCGCGCATGACCTATGCCGAAGCCATGCGGCGCTACGGCTCTGATAAACCTGATTTGCGTATTTCGCTGGAGCTGGTAGATGTTGCTGATGTGATGCAGGGTGTTGAATTCAAAGTCTTTAGTGGCCCGGCCAATGATCCCGAAGGGCGTATTGCCGCCTTGTGTGTACCCAAAGGCTGTGAACTGACCCGTAAGGAAATCGATGATTACACCGCCTATGTTGCTATTTTTGGTGCAAAAGGTCTGGCCTATATCAAGATTAATGACATCAGCAAGGGGCGAGAGGGACTGCAATCGCCAATTTTGAAGTTTTTACCGGATGCAGCTATTAGTGCTATTTTGTCACGAACGGCGGCGAAAAACGGTGATCTCATCTTCTTTGGCGCCGATAAAGCCAAAATTGTTAATGAAGCCCTGGGTGCGTTGCGAGTCAAGCTGGGGCATGAAAAGGGTTTGTTAGAGCATGGTTGGAAACCAATGTGGGTGATTGATTTTCCCATGTTCGAATTCGATGCCGGGGAAAAACGCTGGGTGGCCTTGCATCACCCGTTTACGGCACCCAAAGAGGCAGATATCGACCGTCTTTCAACCCATCCAGGCGAGTGTATCTCACGCGCTTACGATATGGTCCTAAATGGTACCGAGATTGGCGGCGGATCCATTCGTATCTTCCGTACCGAGACCCAACAGCAGGTTTTCCAGCAGTTGGGTATTTCAGCTGAAGAAGCCCAGGATAAATTCGGCTTCTTGCTTGAGGCACTCAAATATGGCTGCCCGCCGCATGGGGGGATCGCTTTTGGTCTGGATCGTCTGATCATGCTGATGGCTGGCGCCCCTTCTATTCGTGATGTTATGGCGTTTCCCAAAACCCAGAGCGCCAGCTGCCTCATGACGCATGCACCTTCCGCCGTAGGCGATAAACAGCTGCGTGAACTGCATATTCGTCTGCGCCAAGCTCAAAAAACCACCGAAAATCAGCCCTGACCTGCGCAATCTTTTCTGGGCATGGATTCATGTTCAGGATAGACTTGCCGATAAAGTGCTAACATATTGATATTGTTGCTTTTGCTTGTAGAGTTGCACCCCGCCTACTACTATTAAAACCGGCTGTGCAGCGTCTGCTCGGCTATAAAAGTAATAACGGATAAACACACGAGCAGCCGCGTTGGCGAGGCCGTTTTGAACATACCGCAGTATTGGAAAAAAGACTGGTTTGTCGGATTTGTCGTAACCCTGTTGTTTTTTGTTTTTGGGGTGGCGAATAAATTCCGTGATCTGGAATGGTGGGCATACGACATTGGCGTGCGCTTCACTTCCGAGCATTCCACCAATGATCATGTTGCTGTCGTGGCGATCGATGATGCCGCAATACAGGAATTGGGTAGCTGGCCGTGGCCGCGTGATACCTTGGCACGTCTCACCGACATTATTTCTGCATCGGGTCCAGCGGTTGTTGGTTATGCGATGCCATTTGATACACGGCAGAGCAGTTATGGTCTCGCCTATATTGAAGAACTACGTACTTCGATCGAAGCGATGCCGAATCTCAATCCTGAAATCAAGCGTATGGTCAAACGCGCTGAGGAAGGTCTGGATACCGATCGGACCTTTGCGCAAAGTTTGCAGAAGGCCGGACCGATCGTATTGGGTATGCCATATGATTTGGCTGTACCGCACGATAATGGAACCGCGAATAAAGTACCCGATGAATTGCGGCGATTTGCGATCGACATCGCCGGTGGCAAGCCACCTGAACGCAATTGGTTCGAACGTACTTTTCTACCAGAGCCGGTACCGGTGGCGGAAAATATTTATCCACCGATTCCGGAGTTATCACGTTATGTTCACGCCATTGGACACCTCAATACCGGCTTGAACAGTGAAGAACAGGCGCGACGTGAACCACTGGTGATCCGTTATCGCGATGAATATTTTCCGTCGTTCTCATTAATGCTGGTTGCACGTTATCTGCAGCTAACGTCGCGGCATATCCAGGCCGATCTTGGTAATTCCATCAGCGTGAATCAATCGGTAGTGAATACCGACAAGCAATTGCGTGTGTATCCGTATTTTTATCGCGGCAAAAATGGCCAAATCCCATTCAAAGTGTATTCGGTTAAGGATGTGCTGAATTACGGCGTCAATCCCAAGTTGTTGCGTGATAAAGCCGTGATTGTCGGATTTACCGCACGTCAACACACCGTGACTCTGGATTCACCCATTGGCGTCAACATGCCACCGGTGATTTTTACCGCCCATGTGGTATCCAGTTTATTGAATGGTGATTTGTATAATGTTCCGTCCTGGGGTGAATGGGCGCAATGGTTGATGTTGTGGTTGATTGGTTTGTATTTGATGTTTTTGTTACCGCGTCTGCGCTTGGGAACAGGGGTTGCGGTCAGTGTGGCGCTGTTGTTATTGCTGCTCAATGCGCATTTTATTTTAATGATCGGCAAATCTACCTGGATACCACTGGTGATTCCGATTATGGCCCTGATAGTAGGACATGGGCTGCTTAGTTTAGAGCATTTCCTGGCAGCACAGGTTGAACGTATTCAAGGCGAATTATCCACCGCTAATTTGTTATTAGGGCAGCAGTTCCAATCGCAGGGGCAGCTGGATCAGGCTTTTGATCGTTATCGCAAATGTGTGGTGAATGTTGCCGTGCTGGATAATGTGTATAACCTGGCATTGGATTACGAACGCAAGCGGCAATATAACAAGGCATTGTCGGCTTTCGAATATATTGCCGCGCATGATACCGGTTATCGTGATGTTGCCGAAAAAATTCAGCGTGGCAAACAAAGTAATCGTTCGCTGGGTGCGACCATGGTGAATAATTTCGGCGCCACATTAATTCTCAACGATACAAATTTGCAAAAGCCGGTGTTGGGACGCTATTCGATTGAACGTGAATTGGGCCGTGGCGCAATGGGTATGGTTTATCTGGGTAAAGATCCGAAAATCGGACGTACCGTCGCGATCAAAACCATGGTGTTAGCCCAGGAATTTGAAGGCGATAAACTAGAAGAAGTGAAACAGCGTTTCTTCCGCGAGGCCGAGACGGCCGGTCGCCTCAATCATCCCAATATCGTGACGATATATGACGTAGGTGAAGAGGAAGACTTGTATTACATCGCCATGGATTATCTCAAGGGCGAAAATTTACTGGCGTATTGCAAGCCTGAAACCCTGTTGCCGCCCAAGGAAATTTTTGAAATGCTGGCCAAGGTTGCTGAAGCACTGGAATATGCTCATCTGAATAATGTGGTGCATCGTGACATCAAGCCTGCGAACATTATTTATGATCGTCCCAGTCATTCATTGAAGGTGACTGATTTTGGGGTGGCTTTTGTTACGGATTCCAGCAAGACCAAAACCGGCACGATCCTGGGTAGTCCATCCTATATGTCACCCGAACAATTAGCGGGCCTGAAAGTGGATGGTCGCTCGGATCTGTTTGCCCTGGGTGTCACTTTGTATCAGATGCTAACCGGTGAATTACCGTTTATTGGCGAATCACTCGCGAGTCTGATGTACAAGATTACCAACGAAAAACATCCGGATGTACGTTTGTTTAAACCGGATTTACCGGCCTGTGCCAGCCGAATTATTAATAAAGCCCTTGCCAAGGAACCTGCAGAACGTTTTCAGAGTGGTGAGCGGTTTGCGACTGCGCTATTACGCTGCAGTGAACGGATGTAATATCATGAAAAAGTGGATGGACGAATGAACCGTTTAAAACTGGTTATTCACGGTGTTACCGATGTCGGTATGAACCGCGAACATAATGAAGATAGCATCGGTTGGGATACCGGACTGGGTCTGGTGTTGCTGGCCGATGGTATGGGCGGTCATAACGCCGGTGAAATTGCCAGTGAATTGGCTGTCACGACCATTCGCGAGGCATTACATGACGTCCTGCTGCCAGAGCTGGTCGAGGCTAATGTCATTAATTTTGCTGATGCAGTTCGTGAAGCGGTGGTCTATGCTAATGAGGAGATTCATTTGCAGGCGCACCAACGTATCGAATGTGCCGGAATGGGTACGACGCTGGTCATGGCGTTGTTTCATGACAAAAAAATTACCTATGCACATGTGGGTGATTCACGAATTTATCGTTTTCGCAATGGGGAAGTCGAACAAATAACGTCAGATCACTCGTTGGTGCAGGAGATGGTGGATAACGGCTATCTGAGTGAAGAAGAAGCCATGTTATCAACGAATCGTAATTTAATTACCCGTGCCTTGGGAATTGCCCCTGATGTGGAGGTTGATGTAGTAACCAATGATCTTGAGCAGGATGATGTTTACTTGTTGTGTTCAGATGGATTATCCGATTTGGTGGATGAAGAAGATATGCAGGCTACCTTGTTACAACATCAAAAAGGCTTGCATGCAGCAGCACAAACATTGGTAGATTTGGCGAACGCGCGTGGTGGTACCGATAATATTTCTGTCATTCTGGTGGCATTAAATGAAGCTTATTCGGATGATCATGGTATTGCCCCAGGTGAAAGCCAGGAAGTACCGTTGGAAGAACAAGCAGACAAAACCATCGTTAACAAGACGGATAAGAAGGATATAACCTAAGATGGCACGATTGATTCTTACGCATGATGGCGCAGTAATACGTGAATACCGCCTGGAAAAGGAGCGCACCACGTTAGGCCGCAAGGCGCACAATGATATTATTCTGGATGATCCTACCGTCAGTGGTGAGCACGCCGTATTTCTGAAATTACAGCACGTTTATGTAGAGGATCTGGGAAGTACTAACGGGGTATTGCTGAATGGCAAACGTGTCACCAAGCGACAGCTGAATCATGCGGATGTTATTCGCATTGGTCGACATGAACTCAAATTTGTGGATGATACCGCCAAGCAATTCGAACAAACTGTAATCATCTCTGCGCCTGTCGAAGAAAAGCGCCCTGCCGCAGTGCGTGCCGGGATGGCAGCGCCTGCTGGTGCAACAACGGGTAATACAGCCGCGGCGGTGCGAGCCTTTGTAAAAGTGCTCAATGGCACCAAACAGGGTGAGCAAATTATTCTTTCCAAAGCCTATACCACGGTCGGTACCCCCGGTGTGCAGGTAGCGGTAATCGCCAAACGTGGCGGCCATTTTCATTTGATGCAAATGAGTGGTGTTGGCGGTGGCAGTCTGCCGCCACGCTTGAACAATCAACCGATTGGTGCGGAAAGTAAACCATTAAAGAACGGTGACGTCATCGAAGTGGCCAGTACCAAACTACAATTTGTCGAAGGCGGTTGATACGTATGGCAAAACTTATCCAGACTCACGAAGGGATTAATTTGCGCGAATATCCCTTGTCTAAAACCGTCACGACTTTAGGTCGACGCCCGGATAACGATATTCAAATTGAAGATGTGGCGGTGAGCGGACGCCATGCCCAGTTTCTGCGGCAACCCAGTGAATACCTGCAAGGACATTTTGATTTTTATATTGAAGATCTGAAAAGCACCAATGGCACGAAAATAAATGACGCTGCTGTGCAAAAACAATTGCTTAAACATGGCGACATAATTCAGGTCGGCAAGCATACCTTTCTGTATGACAGTGGTGAGGCGGTCAATCATGAACGCACTGCCATATATCTCCCGGAAGGCTGATAACCGCGAGTAATTTCTCAGTGATGTCGCGGCTGAGTAGTGGCGACGGCACAGGGGTTTGGTGTTACACTTTCCTCCATGATTCGCATACTCGGTATTGACCCAGGTTCGCAATTAACCGGTTACGGTATTATTGAGTTGCAATCAAATCGTCTGAGCTGCATCACCAGCGGCCATATCCGTACCAAAGCAGCAGATCTTGCCGGACGGCTGCAACAAATATTTACTGCACTGGATAACATTGTTACTGAATATACGCCGCACGAAGTGGCCGTTGAAAGTGTCTTTGTCTATCGTAATGTTGACTCGGCCCTCAAGCTCGGTCAGGCACGTGGTGCTGCTATTACATCCGTCGCCATGCACAGCCTGCCGGTCATCGAATATGCGCCAAGTGAAATCAAAAAAGCCGTGGTCGGGCGGGGGAATGCTACCAAACCGCAAGTACAACATATGATTAAGGCCATACTCAATTTACAAGGGAAACAACAGGCGGATGCAGCGGATGCATTGGCAGTGGCAATCTGCCATGCGAATTCACGCAATGCCTTGCGCCCGACCGGTCGGCTTGCGGGGCGTGGTGGTCGTTGGCGGTTGAAAGGAATTTCATGATTAGCCGACTGCGCGGTATCTTGCTGGAAAAAGATCCTCCATGGATCCTGGTGGATGTGAATGGTGTCGGCTATGAAGTTGAAGCACCGACATCAACCTTCACCCAATTACCGAAATCAGGTGACACCGTCACACTGCATACGCATCTGATTATTCGTGAAGACGCCCATGTCCTCTGTGGTTTTGCCTCGTTACAGGAACGCGAATTGTTTCGTGCATTAATTAAAGTCAATGGCGTTGGTCCCAAACTGGCATTGGCGATTCTGTCAGGGATTGGTATCAATGAATTCGTGCAAGCCGTGCATGACAATGCCGTGATGGTGCTGACCAGGATTCCCGGTGTTGGCAAGAAAACGGCGGAGCGACTTCTGGTGGAATTGCGTGACCGGTTGGCAGAATGGGGCATCACCTCCAACTTGCCGCAGCAAGTCAATGGCATGAGTGTGGCAACGGGTTCAGTAGTGAATGAGGTGATAAGTGCTTTACAATCGCTGGGCTATAAACCGGCTGAGGCTTCCCGTTTAGTCCAACAACTGGATACGCAGGGTAAAACCAGTGAAGAGTTAATTCGTGATGCTTTAAAACTGGCGGCACCACGTTGATGAGCATGGAAATTTCTTACAATGAGTAATGAACGCATTATTTCCGGTAAAGCGATGCAGGGCGATGAAGCGCTGGATCGTGCCATGCGTCCGACGCGCTTGGCGGAGTATATTGGCCAGCATGCGGTACGCGAACAAATGGCGATTTTTATCGAGGCGGCGCGGGCGCGTCATGAAGCGCTGGATCACGTGCTGGTATTCGGACCACCGGGTTTAGGTAAAACCACACTGTCGCACATCATCGCCAATGAATTGGGTGTCAACATGCGCCATACGTCCGGTCCGGTATTGGAACGGCCAGGCGATCTCGCCGCCATCCTGACGAATTTAGAACCTAATGATGTGTTGTTTGTCGACGAGATTCATCGCCTCAGTCCCGTGGTAGAAGAAATACTTTATCCAGCCATGGAAGATTACCAAATTGATATTTTAATTGGTGATGGACCGGCGGCTCGGTCGATTAAGCTGGATTTACCACCGTTTACTTTAGTAGGCGCCACGACGCGAGCGGGGTTGTTGACTTCGCCACTGCGGGATCGTTTCGG
Organism: Gammaproteobacteria bacterium; assembly: GCA_024641475.1. Lineage (GTDB taxonomy): Bacteria > Pseudomonadota > Gammaproteobacteria > UBA6429 > Thiohalophilaceae > JACQBC01. Next base: position 9,996 of record JAHECZ010000046.1, on the reverse strand, counting down.
CATTGTGCAACGCCTGGAATTTTATGCCGATGCCGATCTGGTGACGATCGTGCAGCGATCGGCCAAATTACTCGCCATCGCCATGGATGATGCCGGTGCCACTGAAATTGCCAAGCGTTCCCGTGGTACACCGCGTATCACGAACCGGTTATTACGCCGGGTCCGCGACTTTGCTGAAGTTAGGGCCAACGGGCGTATTACGGCCGAAGTTGCGCAACAGGCATTGCGCATGCTGAGTATCGATGATTGTGGTTTTGATATGCTGGATCGGAAATTATTAGCAACGATCATCGAGAAATTCGATGGTGGACCGGTGGGTGTAGACAGTCTGGCTGCGGCCATTGGTGAAGAACGCGATACGATTGAAGACGTTATAGAGCCATATCTAATCCAGCAAGGGTTCATCCAGCGCACACCCCGCGGGCGGCTGGCTACCAGTCATGCCTATAAACATTTAGGATTGACCCCACCGGCGCGCGATGCTGCCGTTAATACCATGCTGGATCTGTTTTCACCCTCCTGATTTATTCCCGGTTTGCGAATTTGTGAGCGGAATGTCATCCTTATAGCAGATGACTCTTATATAATGCAGTCGTGTGATGGGGAGCGAGCCGTTTGTGAAAGAATTCAGTTGGCCGGTACGTGTGTATTATGAAGATACCGATGCCGGAAACGTCGTCTACTATGCCAATTACCTCAAGTTTATGGAGCGGGCACGTACCGAATGGTTGCGTGCCTATGGCTTTGAGCAAGATACCTTGCGGCAGCAATTGGGTGTCATCTTTGTTGTACGTGCTGTCCAGATCGACTATCTGCAACCCGCACGCTTCAATGATGCGTTAACGGTGAGTGTCAGTGTAGATCAGGTAGGAAAGACGAGTCTGTCGGTGGTGCAATCTGTCCGGCGCATCAATGAAGATACTGTATTGTGTTCGGGAACTATACGAATTGTCTGCGTGAATGCTGGAACTTTTAAACCGGTTGCCATTCCAATGCCGATAATGCAAAAACTACAACATGGGGAGTCAGTGTGATTTTTACTACGGATCATTCAATACTCAGCCTGATTTTAGGCGCGAGTCTGGTTGTCAAGATTGTAATGGGTATGCTTGCGCTGGTTTCAGTGTACTCCTGGACATTGATTTTTCTCAAGAGGTCGATTTTCAAGCGAGCCCGCAAGGATGCTGAACAGTTTGAGCGACGTTTCTGGTCTGGCATCGAGCTGGGCGAACTGTATCGGCGCGTGTCTGAACGACGTGATCGCTTGCATGGTCTGGAGGCGATATTTGAATCCGGCTTTCGTGAATTTATTCATCTGCGTAAACAAACCGGCAGTGACCCTGCGTTTGTGATGGAAGGTGCGCAGCGTGCGATGCGCGTCGCGCTTAATCGCGAATATGAATTTCTGGAAACCCATCTGTCATTTCTTGCTACCGTGGGTTCAACCAGTCCTTACGTTGGATTGTTTGGCACCGTGTGGGGCATCATGAACGCCTTTCTTGGCCTGGGGAAAATGCAGGCAGCCTCAATTGAAACGGTTGCGCCCGGTATAGCTGAGGCATTAATTGCCACCGCATTTGGTTTGTTGGCGGCCATCCCGGCGGTAATTGCCTATAACCGATTTGCCAATGATCTGGAAAGAGTCATGGGCCGCTATGATAACTTCATGGACGAGTTTTCCACGGTATTACAGCGTCAGGCGCGTAGTAGTTGATCACCTCTAACAGTGGATCCTGAATCATGGCGAAGCAACAGAAATTTTTCCGAAAAAAACGCATGGCAGAAATCAACGTCGTGCCGTATATCGATGTCATGCTGGTGTTGCTGGTGATCTTTATGGTTACCGCGCCGTTTCTAATGGAAGGTTACCGGGTACAATTGCCGGAAGCCAAAGCCAGGGCGGTCGATAAATCTTCGGCGCAACCACTGGTAGTCGCCGTCGATACTAAAGGTCGTTTGTATTTGAATATAGGCACCAATGCCAATACACCGATTGATGCAGACACGTTAATTGAACGGGTACGTGCCAAGCGTAAACAGGATCCGTCTGTACCGGTGTTAATAAAAGGTGATACGCATGCCGACTACGGTATGGTAATCAACGCCATGTCCATACTGATGCGCGCAGGGATTGATGACTTCAGCTTGATAACCATGCCCGGAAATATTCGTTAATTCTTCCGTATGTTTACCGTTTTTAAAAACCATCCCAGGTATGTTATTGCCGCTGTTGTTGTACATTTGGTGGTGGGTATTTTATTTGCTGTCAGTTTTCACTGGACAAGTACTCCGGCAGGCTCACTGCCGCCTGTTATCCAGATACACACCGTAACCGACAAGCAGATTCAGGAAATCGTACGATCGCCAAAAGCAGTCGAAACTCCCAAGACCGATCCCAAGGATGAAGCAGCCGCACGGCGGCAACGCGCTGAGGAACAGAAGAAACTGCAGGAAGCCGAGCGGCGTAAAGAAGCAGACCGCAAAAAAGTGGCGCTGGAACAGGAACGAGTGAAAAAACAACAAAAACAACTTGAGGATAAGCGCCAGGAGGAACTAAAACGCACCCAGCAATTCAAGGATAAAATTGCGGCTGAACAAAAACGCTTTGATGAAGATCAAAAACGCCAGGAACAATTACAGTTGCAACAGCAACAAGAACGCCAGCGTCAGCAAGCAGAAGCGATTGCACGCCAGGCAGAATCGAAGCGTCAGGCAACTATCATTGATAAATATGAAGCATTAATGCATCAGAAGGTGAAGCAGAACTGGATACAGCCGCCGTCATCCAGGAAAAAAGTCTGCATTGTGAAAATTAATATGATACCTACGGGGGATGTCATTGATATAACAATTATATCGAGTAGCGGTGACCCGGTATTTGACCGTTCAGTCGTACACGCTATCAAAAAATCCTCCCCATTACCGGTGCCGCCGCCTGAGGCAGGCCTGTTTAATGTGTTTCGCGAATTAAATTTTGAATTTGGTACGGAATCATGAGACAGAAGAAAATTTGTGACAGGAATACTAGGCGCAGACGTTGGGTAACCGTTACACTAGCGACAGCAAAATTTACGTAATTATAACAATTCATTGCCATATACAGGTGTGATACTTTGAATAAACTACTTCGTCAATCCACTAAATTTACCGCGCTATTAATCAGTGTGTTGCTGCTTGTGTGGCGGCCCGCGGCTGCCACCCTGACAATACATATTACCGAAGGTGTTGAAGGAGCCTTGCCAATCGCATTGGTGCCTTTTGCGGTGACCGGTACAGAAAAATTGCCAGTGTCGCTTACTGAAGTGATTGGCGCAGATTTAGTGACGACCGGGCGATTTGCACCGCTGCCGGAGAATGATTTGATTGAGCGCCCGGATGAATCGACCAAGGTGGAATATTCCTTATGGCGCAACAAACGTGTTGATTATGTGGTGGTTGGAAAAATTCAACTGCTTAGTCCGGATAACTACAGCGCGCAATTCGAATTGGTTGATGTGATTAAAGGTACGCGCATGATTGGCCAAACCTTTCAGGCCAAGGCATCCGGTTTGCGCAGGGTAGCGCATCTGATTAGTGATCAAATATATGAAGCCATTACCGGGCAACGTGGTGCATTTGATACCTATCTGGCTTACGTCACTATTACTAAAGATCGGCGTGGTAAGTCTATTTATCGACTGGCAGTTGCCGATGTCGATGGCGCCAATGAACAAATGATTTATGAATCAACCTGGCCAATTTTCTCACCCGCCTGGTCACCGGATGCGACTCGACTGGCCTTTGTAGTGCTGCGTGCTGGCAGTCCTGAGTTATATATACAAAATGTTTATTCCAAATACGCGCAAAAGGTGGCGGCATTTCAAGGCTTAAATAATGCACCGGCCTGGTCACCGGACGGCCGACGTATGGCGCTGACGTTATCCAAGGATGGCAATGCGGAAATTTATATCATGGCGGTGGACTCCAAAAAGTTGATCCGTATCACGAACAGCTATGCAGTTGAGACAGAAGCAGCCTGGGCAGCAGACGGTTCAGCCTTGTTCTTTACCTCAGATCGCGGTGGTAAGCCCCAGATTTATCGAGTAAAGATTACCGATCATGGTTCCTCCGGCCCGGCGCAACGCCTGACTTTTGATGGCGATTACAATGCCCGCGCGGCAGTTTCACCGGATGGAAAGCACATCGCGATGGTCAATGGCGGTGGAGAAAAATCCCGCATTGGCGTGTTGGATATGGACACCGAACAGTTTACGATAGTCACCGATATGGATACGAAACTGGCCGAATCTCCCAGTTTTGCGCCCAATGGTGGTATGATCATCTACGAAACTCGGGCTGACGATAAAGGTGTGTTGGTGGTAACCTCAGCCGATGGGCGGGTTAAGCACCGATTAAGTTTGCAATCCGGTGATGTAAGGCAGCCAGCCTGGTCACCGTATAAACGTGGCGAATAATTTACAGTAACTTTCCGAAGGAGACAAAAATGAGTGCATTGAAAAATTTATCCCTGGTGTGTTGTGTGGTTGCTACATTGTCAGCATGTGGTACGACTACGAAGAAAGATGATCAAGCTGCTGATAAAGGTGCCGTTACCGATACCGCTGTTAAAACCGATACGATGACTAGCCCAGCTGCATCAGATGCAGTTGCAGCCGGACGTACTGTTTATTTTGATTTTGACAGTGATGTAGTCCATAGCGAAGATCGTGGCACAGTAGCAGCCCAAGCAAAATTATTATCGGCGAATCGCGGCAAGAAAGTTACCCTGGAAGGCCATTGCGATGAGCGCGGTACCACTGAATACAATATGGCATTAGGTGAACGTCGCGCTAAATCTGTTCGTGATGCCTTGACTGCACAAGGTGTCAGCGGTTCACAAATCAAAACCGTCAGCTACGGTGAAAGTCGTCCTGCCAAAGAAGGCCATGACGAGTCAGCCTGGAAATACAATCGCCGCGTTGAATTTCTCGATTAATTACTAGTAACAGGCAATGCAACGTACCTGGTCGTTAATTGTAGTCGTTGCATGCGCCGGTCTTGTGCCGGTTTCGTTATGGGGTCGTGATGTGCAATTGCGTACCCAAAGCGAGGCCGATGCGACCGGAACCAGCTTTACTGCAGCCCCCGCTGCCGCTGGCAGTGGGGGTAAGCAGTCTTCTATCGAAGATCGACTAATCCGCCTGGAAAATATTGCTGATGGGCAGATGCTGGATATTGTGATGCGTCTGCAGGCAATGGAACGTGAGATACAGGTATTGCGTGGCGAACTCGAGGTGCATACGCATCAAATTGAAGAACAGGGTAAGAAACAGCGCGATCTGTATGTCGTGTTGGATCAACGCTTGCTCGTTCTGGAAAAGCAAATTCAAGGTTTAACTGCTACTTCAACCACTCCGCAGCCAGGTGTAGTTACGGCAACCGCACCGACAGCCGCAACGAATTCTGGCACTGAAACCACTGTCAAGCCAACTCCTGAAGATGATCAGCAAGTCTATCAACAAGCGCTGGATCTTCTCTATCAACAGAAGTTTGACAAGGCCATTAGCGGATTTCGCGCCTATATCCAGCAAAGTCCTCAGGGGCGCTATGCGCATGTTTCACAATATTGGATAGCCGAGGCTTATAATGCCTTGGGGCAATTCAAGTCTGCCGTAGCCGAATACCAAAAACTGCTTGATAATTATCCCGCCAGTCCCAAACTCGCCGAAGCCATGGTGAAAATGGCGGAAGGTTATATCAAACTCAGTGATAACAAACGAGCGCAAAAAACTCTTGAGCTGGTGATACGCACTTATCCGGGTACGGATGAGGCAAGACAATCACAAGTGTTAATGCAAAAAATCAAAGCGATGCCGAAGGCCGCACCCGCAACCACGGTAAAAAAGAAACACAACTGATTGGTTGTGCCATCCGTTTTTTCTATTGAAACAATTGTTATGCAACAAGAAGCCGCACGCCTCCGCATTACGGAAATTTTTCATTCAATTCAGGGTGAAGGCTTGACTGTTGGCATACCTACGGTATTTATCCGGTTGACGGGTTGTCCATTGCGTTGCCAATATTGTGATACCACTTATGCATTTAGTGGCGGAGAGTGGTGGCAGATTGACGCGATACTCGCGTCAGTCAAGGCATTTAATACCAGATATATAACCGTTACAGGTGGCGAACCGCTGGCACAGAAAGCCTGCCAGGGCTTGTTAACACAGTTGTGTGACCAGGGGTATCAGGTATCTTTGGAAACCAGCGGCGCATTAAGCATTGCAGAAGTTGATACTCGCGTAAGCCGTGTTATTGATCTGAAAACGCCTGGATCGGGTGAGTCAGACCGGAATCTTTACGAAAATCTGGATTGTCTGACATCACAGGATCAACTCAAATTCGTGATTTGTGACCGCGCGGATTATGATTGGGCCAAAACCACAATAGATGAACATAACTTATCAGGTCGCTGTGAAATACTGTTTTCTCCAAGTTACCAGCAACTGGCATTGAAAGAGTTGGCGGAATGGCTGTTGGCTGATCAATTAGCAGTGCGACTGCAAACACAACTGCACAAACAAATTTGGGGCGATCTTCCGGGGCATTGATGACAACGATGACACCAGCCAAAGCGGTTGTATTGGTTTCAGGCGGATTGGATTCAGCTACCACACTGGCGATAGCACGCCAGGCAGGTTACGCATGTTATGCCATTAGTTTCGACTATGGCCAACGACACCGCTGTGAATTGGATGCGGCTCGCACCGTGGTTTCCCAGATGGGTGCTATTGAACATAAATTCATCACAATGGATTTATCATCCATTGGTGGCTCAGCGCTTACTGACACCACATTAACTGTTCCGACATCACCAACAACCGGTATTCCCATCACCTATGTTCCAGCACGCAATACGGTTTTTTTAGCTATGGCGCTAGGCTGGGCTGAGGTTCTTGGCGCCGAAGCGATTTTTATAGGGGTCAATGCGGTGGATTATTCTGGATATCCGGATTGCCGACCAGAATTTATCTCTGCCTTTGAGCGGATGGCTAATCTGGCTACACGTGCCGGCGTGGAGGGTCAACCAATCCACATTCACGCACCCTTAATCCATTTACGTAAGGCCGAGATTATCTTGCGTGGACGCAATCTCGGAGTTGACTACAGTCTGACCATTTCTTGCTATAAGCCCGATGAGACGGGCCGTGCGTGCGGCGTATGCGATGCCTGTCGGATTCGCCAGGCGGGGTTTACCGCAGCGCAGATAGCTGATCCAACCCGCTATCAACCTACCTCTGAATGAATACCCAATAGCCGCGGGTAGTCAGGGACAGGTATACTTACGCCCGAATTTTGGACAAATTATGTCCGAATCTATAAAGAACTAATTTTGAGGGTGTGACTATGCATTTTACAGATTTTTTCTCAGCTCACTGGGCCATCTTGTGGTCGTCATTTGCGATTTCACTGGTCATGGGTGCTGTGGTAAACAAAACCAATTTTTGTACGATGGGTGCAGTTTCTGACTGGGTTAATATGGGCGATACAGGCCGTTTACGTGCCTGGTTGTTGGCCGCCACGACTGCGATGCTGGGCGTGGTTATCCTCGAAGCATTGGGCGTATTTGAGTTACAGAGCAGCTTACCGCCGTATCGCGCCAATATGTACGATGCCGCTGCCAGCACCTATCAATTTCCCTGGGGACGTTTTGTACTGGGTGGCTTTATGTTCGGCGTGGGCATGACACTGGCCAGTGGTTGCGGCAATAAAACATTGATCCGCATCGGCGGTGGTAATATCAAATCCATATTCGTATTTATTGTCATTGGTATCATTGCTTACTACATGGTTGATCCATACAAGCAACTGGAAGCCGGCACCTGGTACCAAAATTATTTTGATCCCTGGTTAAAACATCTCGCGGTTAATCTATCCAGCGGCCAATCCGATTTAGGCTCGCTGGTTCGCGGCGGTGAAGGGATGTCGGTGATCAGCCTGCGGTTGATAATCGGGCTGATCATGGGCGCAGGATTATTATTCTTTATCTTTCGTTCGGCAGACTATCGCAGTAACTTCGATAATATTCTCAGTGGGTTAGTGATTGGTGCGGCGGTTGTGGCTGCCTGGTATGTTACCACCAAGACAATGATTAACAGCGATGGTACGAATGTTTCCCTGGTTTCTTTTTATGTTGATCAATGGGATCTGGTGATGAGTTCTGATGCGGTTAAGCCACAGAATGGCTCGACAAACCTTTTGCCAACCTCATTTACCTTTATCAGCCCAATTGGCCAGGTTTATGGTTATGTCATGTCAGGATTAAGTAAATCCTTTCTGACATTCGGCGTGATGTCGGTATTTGGTGTACTCGTCGGATCATTGCTCTGGTCCTTGATCAGCAGTGGTTTCCGCATTGAGTGGTTTGCCTCATTTAAAGATTTTGTCATGCACATGATTGGCGCCGTGTTGATGGGGTTTGGTGGTGTTCTGGGGCTGGGCTGTACCGTTGGACAGGCTATCACTGGGGTATCAACACTCGCGCTGGGCTCCTTGCTGACCTTCTTCTTCATCGTCGTAGGCAGTGCCGTCACCATGAAGGTCCAACTGTGGATCTTAATGCGAGAATAGCAGGTAATGATGCGGGTTACCGGGCTTGCCATTCCTGGCAAGTCCGGTAAAATGCGCGCTTTCGCCTTGCAGGCAAGTTCGGTTAAGGCATAAGAGTTAGTCCAATATTTCCCCTCATGGGTCGTTAGCTCAGTCGGTAGAGCAGCTGGCTTTTAACCAGTTGGTCGATGGTTCAAATCCATCACGACCCACCATTTTCAGATATTTCGTTTATTGATTTGGCGTTCGTACATCCAACGGGTGGGTGCGTATGTGGGTTTGCTACTGTTGCCAGGAATGGGATGAGATTCTATCTTCTGATATGCGCTTAAAATAAAAAAAGCCCGGCATAACCGGGCTTTTTAATCATGCTTGCTATGATGCTTTATTCGCGCGAGGAAGGACCATTAATTGGTACACCGCTACTCATGAAACTTTCATAGTACTCCAGTGCCAAATATTCATCCGATTGCGGTTTGGATTTTTTAGCACGGACCTGTTCGTTGCAAGCGCCATAACGCCGATGCAAGGTACCAAACCCGGCTAATGCAGGATTGCCACTGTCATTGATTTCCCAGGCTTTACGATACACCGGAAAGCCGGTGGGGTGACCCAGTGCGGGTCCGAGTGCATTGGCGCGAATCATCTGCCCTGCAGCACGAATATGGCAATCCGCACAGGAAAAGTTTAACTGGCCACGTTTGGACCAGAAATGGTGTTTACCCTGTTCATATTCTGCTATCGCCCGAGGATCGTTAGGCACAACAACATCGAATTTTTTACCCCGTGAGGTATAGGCCATATATGCAGAGATTGCTGCGGTTTTGCCCTTAACAGCATCGAATTTTTCTTTTTCCAGATCGACACCTTTTTTCTGCAAACATTCCAGAATCTCACCTTCCAGATTCTTTATCTTGCCTGATTTAGCGTCGAAGTATGGATAGTGTTGACGAATTCCGATACCACCATTTTTAAAGCATTCACCTACTTTGAATTTTTCGAACAGTTGTTTGCCAACAGCAAGACCTGGCTCATATGGGGGAAACTCTTCCATTGCCAGCCATTCATCGTAACGTTCCTTGTTGGTGGCATACATCCCGTTGGCAAATGCTTCAAGTTTGATATCCGGGAAGCGTTTCAGATAATAGGTCTGAAACTCTTTCAGATCCTCTTGCGGGCTGGCGGTCACCACGGTTGGTGCTGTCAAACCCAGAACTGAGATAATGCTAATCAGTGTAATTGCTTTCATATTCTGACTCCTAATTTTTCCTGCAACAGTTACGCTGGATTTACTCTACCTTGGCGGTAGTGGAATCCTTCTCACCCTTGTTGTCGACCCAGGACATTTCGATGGTGTCGCCGGCTTTGGCGCCGGTGATGACAAACGAAACATACGGATTCTTCGAC
>JAHECZ010000045.1 GCA_024641475.1 Gammaproteobacteria bacterium | reverse complement strand
GCAACAAACCAAGACGAAACATCTGCGGCGTAAGCGCATGCCATAACGCATTGCGATCGATCGTGGCGGTAACATAATTGGTTGCGTCCGTTCGTTTCATCGTGTCGCGCACTGGTATGGCTAACAGACCACCAACCGGATTATTCTGCACGGTATTCATCAATCGAGTCATATCACTGACACGCACGCAGGGTCGCGCTGCGTCATGCACCAACACCCAGTCATCCGTTGCGGCGTGCTGAGCAAGCAGAGTTAAGGCGTTCTGTACCGAGTGACAGCGTTCCGCGCCACCGATTACCGTCCAGACAGGAATTCGTAATGAGGTGTTTGCAATGTCCGGCCAATTGGGATCATCGGCGGAAATGGCAACGACAATACCGCGTAATTGTTGTAATTGTGCCAATCGTTGCAGCGTATGTGATAACACTGCCTGACCATGAATGGGTAAATATTGTTTGGGGATATCACTGCCAAGCCGTTTGCCGCTGCCGGCGGCGGGGACCACTGCCCAGTAACCCGGACCAGCAAGATCAGTGCTTGGCGTGGTCATGGTGATGTTGGCTATTTGGACGAGGCCGATTTTTCCGGCGGTGGAACTACCTGAATGAAAGTTTCATTCTGTTTGATCATACCCAGTTCACTACGCGCGCGTTCTTCAATGGCATCGTTACCGCGTTTGAGATCGTCAACCTCGGCAGCCAGGGCATCATTGCGTACCTGCAAGCCGCGGTTTTCGGCGCGCTGCGCATCGACTTCATGCTGCAACTGCCATAATGAATATACACTGCCTTCGCCGATCCACAAATCATACTGCAACATCAACAATAATGCTGTCAGGGCGAAGGCGAGTAGTTTCATTGGCGTCATCCGTTACCCAATCTCATTTGAGATTATAGAAGGCTTTACGCCCGGCGTAGTGCGCCTTATTACCGAGTCGTTCGGCGATACGTAGTAATTGATTGTATTTCGCCACGCGATCCGAGCGCGACATCGAACCGGTTTTGATCTGACCAGCAGACGTCGCTACCGCCAGATCGGCAATGGTGGTGTCTTCGGTTTCACCGGAACGATGTGATACCACGGCGGTATAATTGGCTTTACGTGCCAATGCCATCGCATCGAGGGTTTCGGTCAACGTGCCGATCTGATTGACTTTAATCAAAATCGAATTGGCAATGCCCTTGCTGATCCCTTCCTGCAAAATCGCCGTATTGGTGACAAACAAATCGTCGCCCACCAACTGCACTTTTTTACCCAGTCGGGTAGTCAGCTCTTTCCAGCCTGCCCAATCGTTCTCAGCCAGACCATCTTCAATACTGAGGATCGGGTATTTATTTACCCAGTCTTCCAGCACATCGATGAATTGTGAGGCGGATAAACTCTTGCCTTCGGATTCCAGTTCATATTTGCCATTTTTGTAAAATTCGCTGCTGGCCGCATCGATACCCAGATAGATATCTTCGCCGGGTTTGAACCCCGCCTTCTCTATTGCAGTAAGAATCACACCGATTGCGGCTTCGTTGGAAGGCAGATCCGGTGCAAAGCCACCTTCATCACCGACCGCTGTATTGAGTTTTTTATCGTGCAATACTTTCTTTAACGAGTGAAACACTTCGGCACCATAACGAATGGCTTCGGCCATGGTGGGTGCGCCAACCGGTAAAATCATGAATTCCTGCAAGTCCACGCTATTGTCGGCGTGCGCACCGCCATTAATGATATTCATCATCGGTACCGGCAGGATCAATTCGTTGCTGATCGCCAGGTATTCATACAGCGCCTTGTTTTGTGATTTGGCGCCGGCGTGTGCCGCAGCCAGTGACACCGCCAACAAGGCATTGGCACCGAGCTTGTCTTTATTCGCAGTACCATCAGCAGCAATGATCGCCGCATCCAGCGCTTTTTGATCGGTCACATCCTTGCCACTGACAGTTGCGCGTAACGCGCCATTGATATGGCCTACGGCCTTTTGTACACCTTTACCACCAAACCGGTTTTTATCCCCATCGCGTAATTCCAGAGCTTCACGCGTACCCGTTGAGGCACCGGACGGTACCGCAGCACGACCTATAACACCAGACTCAAGGATAACGTCAGCCTCGACGGTGGGATTGCCGCGTGAATCAATAATTTCACGACCGATAACAGATTTAATCTTTGTACTGCTCATTGTCCTACCTTGTTCACTCTCTTTGATTTAACCAATGTAACCGAATTTATTTCATTAATTTGTCTTCAGCGAAAGCATGACGCTTTACCGTCTGATCGATATCTTTCAATGTGATCAATAATTCTTCCATCATCGGTAACGGCCAGGCATTGGGGCCATCGCTTAATGCCTTGGCCGGATCCGGATGAGTTTCCATAAACAAACCGGCGATGCCAACCGCGGTTGCTGCACGCGCCAGTACCGGCACAAATTCACGTTGCCCGCCGGAAGTGCCGCCCTGACCGCCGGGTTGCTGTACTGAATGAGTCGCATCGAACACGACCGGGCAACCGGTATTACGCATGATGGCCAGGCCACGCATGTCAGAAATTAAGGTGTTATACCCAAACGACACACCACGCTCACAGACCATGATGTGATCGTTGCCCACTTCACGTGCCTTGGCGACGACATTCACCATGTCCCATGGCGCTTGAAACTGGCCTTTCTTGATGTTGACCGGTTTACCCTGACGTGCGACGTTTTGAATAAAGTTGGTTTGGCGAACCAGGAAGGCTGGGGTCTGCAAGACATCGACGACACTGGCGACTTCCGCTAACGGCGTGTCTTCGTGCACATCGGTCAGCACCGGAACTCCGATCTGTTGTTTGACTGTTTGCAAGATACGCAGGCCTTCGTCCAATCCCAAACCACGGAAGCTGGCGGTCGAGGTACGATTGGCTTTATCGAAAGAAGATTTATAGATAAACGGGATCTGCAGCCGCGTGGTGATCTCTTTAAGTTTACCGGCAGTGTCTAATGCCAGCGCTTCACTTTCAATAACACACGGACCTGCAATCAGAAAAAACGGTTGCGTCAAACCAATTTTGAAACCACACAATGAATCCATCAGGCTCTGACCGCCTCCTGGCGGGGTGTTGCTGCGGTTTCGCGTGCTGCAGCGATAAAACTATTGAACAACGGATGACCGTCACGTGGCCGCGAAGTAAATTCCGGATGGAACTGGCACGCAACAAAATACGGATGCCCCGGGATTTCAATCATCTCCATTAACTTACCGTCGACGGATTTACCGGAAAAACGTAACCCGGCTTTTTCCAACTGGGTTTTATAGGTGTTATTGAATTCGTAACGATGCCGATGCCGTTCAACGATCTGATCCTGGCCATAGATCGCCCGTGCCTGACTGCCGGGCTCCAGCACACAAGTCTGACCACCCAGGCGCATGGTGCCACCTTTATTCGATTCGGCGTTGCGTTTTTCGATACGGCCGGCGGCGTCCTGCCATTGGGTAATCATCGCGATCACCGGGTGCGGCGTATCCAGATTGAATTCGGTACTGTTGGCATTCGATAATCCGGCAACATGTCGGGCGTATTCAATGACCGCTACCTGCATACCCAGACAAATTCCTAAATACGGTATCTGGCTTTCGCGTGCAAATTTTACCGCAGCAATTTTGCCTTCGATACCGCGTTCACCAAACCCGCCAGGGACTAAAATCGCATCGACGTCTTCGAGCAGCTTGGTGCCTTCCCGTTCAATGCGCTCGGAATCAATATAACGAATACTGACCTTGGAACGCGTGTGTACGCCGGCGTGAATCAGCGCTTCGGATAAGGATTTATATGATTCCGTCAAATCCATATATTTGCCAACCATGGCAATGGTGACTTTGCCGGTAGGATGCGCCATGTTTTCGAGAAACGCATTCCATTCGTGTAAATCCGACGGTTTGGCATTCAAACGTAATTTCTCGACAACAAACTCATCCAGACCCTGCGCTTGCAGCAGTCCGGGAATTTTATAAATTGTATCGACATCGACCGCTTCGATAACCGCACGTGGTTCCACATTGGTAAACAAGGCGATCTTACGGCGTTCGTCTTGCGGGATAGGCCGATCCGAGCGACACATGAGGACATCGGGTTGAATACCGATCGAACGTAATTCTTTCACCGAATGTTGCGTCGGTTTGGTTTTGATTTCACCGGCGGTGGGAATATAGGGCAGCAGGGTCAGATGCATAAACAAGGCATTGTCATGCCCGACTTCGATGCCCAGCTGACGGATGGCTTCTAAAAACGGCAGCGATTCGATATCACCCACGGTACCGCCGATCTCCACCATGGCGACTTCGGCATCATTGGCACCTTCCTTGATGCAACGTTTAATTTCATCGGTGATATGGGGAATGACTTGTACGGTCGCACCCAGGTAATCACCACGGCGTTCCTTGCTGATGACGTTTTCGTAAATACGACCGGTGGTGAAATTATTCTTCTTGGTCATCGTGGTGCGCACAAAGCGCTCGTAGTGCCCCAGATCCAGATCGGTTTCGGCGCCGTCCTCGGTGACAAATACCTCACCGTGCTGGAACGGACTCATCGTACCGGGATCGACGTTGATATAGGGATCAAGTTTGAGCAGAGTGACTTTGATGCCGCGGGTTTCCAGCAAAGTCGCCAGTGATGCAGAGGCGATGCCCTTGCCAAGAGAAGAAACAACACCGCCTGTAATAAAAACAAATTTGGTCATGTGCCCGTGGCCATCGGTAAGTAGAGTGGTGGTCCGAACATGACTTTTCGTCAGTGGGCCCGGACTATTGTCCTTGTTTTCGCCATGGCTTGCAACGGCCAGCGCATATTGAATTTTTACGACGTATCCGCTATGCAATCCCGTTATTGCATCGTATCAGTGCGATTTATCAGCTCAATCATGACCCCGTCCGCATCCGGTGCGGCTGTAAATGGTGCACAGACGCAATGCCCGGCCACCTGTGCCAATTCTCCCTGAACATAGATCAAGGGAATCCGCTCACGCTGCCAGGGCGGTATGCCCCATTCCTGCATTAATTTTTTCAGTGCGTGATGATGGCGACGCCCGGGCAACTGCACGCTTTCGCCGCCGTGACGAAAACCTATCTCCACCCCGTGCTGCAACCGATCGGCACGCAACCCCGCACCGCATACGGAACGTGCAGACAATTGCTGAATCCCGCCGGGCAAGACCAAAGGCTGCGTTAAATCCCATTGGCAGGTCCAATCCGTGGGAATGACAGGTAACGGTGGCATGGCATAGAGATTGTCCTGATAGCGCCGTACCTCGGCGCCTGGCCAACAGACCTCGGGCGTCGCATCGGCACGCGCCGAGAGAATTTCATCGCGAATCCGTGCCAAATGCTGCGTATCCGGCAGCGGTAAACGACATATTTCTTTAAGCCAATAGCGAAGAACATTGCGCTGCCGTGCCGGCGGCAAGCTCATCAATTTGGTTGTATCTATTGCCTGGGAAAGCGTTGATTGCACCGCTGCCCAATCTTCCGCGGCCAAATCGTTCAGCAAATCCGCCGCTTCTGCCAGATGTGCCGCGGCGCGTGACAACGTGGCGGAATGCATCGGCCAGCGACTCTTTAATAATGGCATGATCTGCTGCCGGATATAATTGCGATCAAACGCGGTATTCGTGTTACTGGGATCTTCAATCCACTGCAGTTGTTGCTGCTGGGCATAGCTTTCGAGCATCGCACGGGTAAAGCCCAACAAGGGCCGCACCAGATAGCCGTTGCCAAACTTGCTGCATAGCGGCATCCCGGCAAGACCATTCACACCGGCACCGCGAATTAATTGTAATAACACCGTCTCAGCCTGATCATTTTGATGATGGGCACTGACAATCATATCGTCAGGCTGCATCAGCTTGCGGATTGCGTCATAGCGTGCCTGACGTGCCGCCGCTTCCGGGCTTTCGCCATTGCTTGCCTGCGCGTTGACACGTAGCACCGTCAATTCGATGTTGAGCTGATTGCAAACATGCTGACAATGTTCCACCCAGCGATCCGCCACTGCCTGCAAACCATGATGGACATGGAAGGCAGTAATGGGGGCAGCAAGATGGGCACGACATTCACACAACGCATGCAACAGCGCATGCGAATCAACACCACCGCTGAAAGCAATCGAGTATCGACGCGGTACAGGGAACCGCTGCATCTGAGCCAAAAGTGATGCAGCGGTGAAGGACATCAGGGAAATTATTCCGTGTAGTGACCGAAACTCATCAAACGGCTATAACGGGTTTCGAGCAATTTATCCAGCGCCTGATGGCTGAGGTAATCAAGTGTATCCAGCAAGGTTGCTTTGAGACTCTCGGCAATCGCATCGATATCGCGATGCGCACCGCCCAGCGGTTCGTTGACGATCGTATCGACCAATCCCAATTCTTTGAGACGTGGTGCGGTCAGCCCCATGGCTTCGGCAGCTTCGGCCGCTTTGTCCGAGCTACGCCATAGAATCGAGGCACAGCCTTCGGGTGAGATTACCGCATAAGTACTGTATTCCAGCATGACCAGTCGATCGCAGACACCGATCGCCAATGCACCACCCGAACCACCTTCACCGATGACGGTGCTGATGATGGGTGTACGCAATTTGGCCATCTCAAACAAATTCCGCGCAATCGCTTCACTTTGACCGCGCTCTTCTGCGCCCACACCCGGATACGCACCCGGTGTATCAATAAAGGTCAGTAGTGGTAATTTGAATTTCTCCGCCAGATGCAACAAGCGCATGGCTTTGCGATAACCTTCCGGGCGTGGCATACCAAAATTGCGCGCGACTTTTTCTTTGGTATCGCGGCCTTTCTGATGTCCGATGATCATGACGGGATGGCCGTCGAGTCGCGCTATACCACCGATAATGGCTTTGTCATCGGCATAAGCGCGATCCCCATGCAGTTCCTCAAAATCCGTGAACACGCGTTGCACATAATCGAGGAAATATGGCCGTTGCGGATGCCGCGCCAATTGCGCAATCTGTGCGGCCTTGAGACTGGAAAATATCGATTTGGTCAGATCACGACTTTTGCCTTGCAGGCGTGCGATCTCTTCACTGATATTGATCTCGTTATCGTTGCCGACATAGCGCAGCTCGTCGATCTTGGCTTCCAGCTCGGCAATGGGTTGTTCAAAATCCAGAAAATTCAGGTTCATAGGGCGACGGCCTTCTTGCCTCCTCAGTGATTGCGAAAGTATATTCTATTTATATATGAGCCGCACCTGGTCTGGTCCGGCTAATTCACGCAGGCGATGCAGCAGTTCATCGGTGGGGTGAACCCGCCAATCCGGCCCCAGGGGTAATTCGGCCCGGGCATCCGGCCGCTGATAGTCGATCACCACCGGACAACTTCCCTCACGAAAAGCCTGCAGGGTCCGTTGTAACGCCGGGATGAATCCATTGCCTGCCTTAATTGCATCAACACCGACCAGCAAGCGCCTGGCAAAATGTTCGCGTGCCTGATTGATATCGTAGATGGTACGCGCACTCATGCGGTAACCACCGGAATAATCATCCATGCTGACCTCGCCTTCGACGACGATCAATTTATCTTTGGTAAGCAGATCACGATAACGGCCATAGGCTTCGGAAAACACCGCCAGTTCGATACGGGCGCTGCGATCATCGATGGTGATAAACGCCATGCGATCTCCCCGCTTGGTATTCATGGTACGAATGGCAATGATCAATCCCGCCACGATTACAGTTTGATCATAGGTAGGTTTGAGTTCGACAATGCGTGAACTGATAAAACGGTGTAATTCCTCTTCATAACGCGCAATCGGATGCCCCGTCAGATACAAACCCAGGGTTTGTTTTTCATAACCCAGACGTTGTTCATCTTCCCATTCCGGTAACACAAAATAACTGCCGGGGCCGGTATCGACTTTACTGACCATGCCAAACATATCGGTCTGACCTGCTTCACGATTACGATCATGCTGTTCGGCAATTTGTAATGCGGCCGGGAGGGATGCTAATAACGTCGCGCGGGTTTGTTTCAATACGTCCATGGCACCGGCCATGATCAAGGCTTCCAGTGTACGGCGATTAACCTTGCGCAAATCCACGCGCTGACAAAAATTAAACAAGTCCGTATAGTCGCCATGGCTCGTGCGTTCCTGACGTATCGCCTCTACGGCCGCCTCACCAACACCCTTGATGGCACCCAGACCATAAATGATGGCGGTATCATCGCGCACGGTAAACTGGTGTTCGCACAGATTGATGTTGGGCGGTTCCACCTGCAGATGCATGTCACGGCATTCATCGATCAGCGTGACAACCTTATCGGTATTATCCATATCCGATGACAACACCGCCGCCATAAACGCCGCCGGATGATGCGCCTTTAACCACGCGGTTTGATACGATACCAACGCGTAGGCAGCGGAATGTGATTTATTAAAACCGTACCCGGCGAATTTCTCCATCAAATCGAATATCGACATTGCCAATTGTTCGTTAACGCCATTGGCCTTGGAGCCATCGACGAAAATGCTGCGCTGCTTGGCCATTTCCTCGGGTTTCTTTTTACCCATCGCGCGGCGCAATAAATCGGCAGCGCCGAGTGAATATCCGGCCAGCACCTGCGCGATTTGCATTACCTGTTCCTGATACAGGATCACACCGTAGGTGGGTTTTAACACCGTGGTCAGTGCCGGATGGGGATAATCAACTTTGGCACGGCCGTGTTTGCGATTAATAAAATCATCCACCATGCCTGACTGCAATGGACCCGGACGAAATAACGCGACCAATGCGACGATATCCTCGAAATTATCCGGCTGCAGACGTTTGATCAGATCTTTCATGCCGCGTGATTCGAGCTGGAATACCGCCGTCGTCGCGCAATCTTTCAGTAATTTGTAGGCTTTGGGATCATCCAGTGGGATTAAGGTAATATCGACCGGCGTTTCCCCCAAGGCGGTGCGCTGACGATTGATCGTACGTACCGCCCAATCGATGATCGTCAGCGTACGTAATCCCAGAAAGTCGAACTTGACCAGGCCAATGGCTTCGACATCGTCCTTGTCGAATTGCGTGACGACACTGGTGCCGCCCTGCTCACAATATAAAGGAGTGAAATCGGTCAGTTTGGATGGCGCGATGACCACGCCACCGGCATGTTTACCGGCATTGCGGGCCAGCCCTTCCAGGGATTTCGCCAGATCGATGAGGCCACGCACTTCCTCATCTTGTTCGTATAAATCGCGCAGGGCTTCTTCCTGTTCGAGTGCTTTATCAAGAGTGATGCCGATTTCAAACGGAATGAGCTTGGCAATGCGATCCACAAAACCATAGGGATGGCCCAATACACGACCGACATCGCGCACTACCGCTTTGGCCGCCATCGAACCATAGGTAATGATTTGTGACACCTTGTCACGACCATACCGTTCGGCAACGTATTCAATGACGCGATCGCGATTCTCCATGCAGAAATCGACGTCGAAGTCGGGCATGGAGACACGTTCGGGATTCAGAAAGCGTTCAAACAGTAAATCGTATTGCAGCGGGTCCAGATCGGTGATCGTCAACGCATAGGCAACCAACGAACCCGCACCCGAACCACGACCCGGCCCGACCGGTATGCCGTTATGTTTCGCCCAGCGAATAAAATCCGCCACGATCAAAAAATAACCGGCGAATCCCATCTTGTTAATGACATCGAGTTCCAACGCCAGGCGATCCTGATACTCGTTACGTTTTGCTGCCAGTTTCTCTGGATCACTGCCAAACAATAATTGCAGTCGCGCGGTCAAACCCTGCTGCGCATCCTGTGATAAAAATTCTTCAATGCTCATACCCGCAGGCACCGGATAATCCGGCAGGTAATTTTTTCCGAGGGTCAATTCCAGATTGCAGCGTTGTGCAATCGCTACGGTGTTGTCGATGGCTTCGGGTAAATCGGCAAACAGGGTGTGCATCTCTTCCGGCGTACGCAGATATTGTTGCTCGGAAAAACGCCGCGGTCGACGCGGATCATCCAGGGTGCGGCCTTCCTGAATACACACGCGCGCTTCGTGCGCCTCGAAATCATCCTTGCTGAGAAACTGCACGGCATTGGTTGCCACCACCGGTAATTGTTCGCTGATCGCCAGATTCACGGCCGCATGCAAATAGGCCTCTTCGCCGGGTCGGCCGGTTCGCTGCACTTCCAGATAAAACCGATCCGGGAAATACTGTTGCCAGAAAGCACATAACTGTTTGGCGTCGTCGACTTTGTCATTGAGCAGGCATTGGCCGATTTCACCTTCGTGACCACCGGACAGCACAATTAAACCGCCATTGTGTTCGGTCAACCAGTGTTTATCCATCATTGGCAAGCCGCGATGCTGGCCATGCAGATAAGAACGTGAGATTAGTTCAGTTAAATTGTGATAGCCCTGCAGATTTTGGCATAGCAAGACGATCCGGCTGGGATGCTGATTATCCGCAGCACTGCCCAGCCAGGTATCCACGCCGATGATGGGTTTGACCCCGGCCGCCATCGCCGCCCGGTAAAACTTGACCATCGCAAACAGATTACTCTGATCGGTGACGGCCACCGCCGGCATACGTGCCTGTGCCACCGTATGGGCCAAGGGCTTAAGCTGGACCAGCCCATCGACCAGGGAATATTCGGAATGGACGCGCAGATGAACAAAGGTAGCGGACATGCGCCCTTTATAAAGGAATCCGTGTGTGATGCAAGACTTGACAATACAACTCAGCACCGATGATGTGGATGAATCAGTTTTTGCTTATACTGGTCAAAAATTTACTATTGAACTCAAATTACGTGATATAGCCCACTACAGCAGATCAAATTGAGTAAACGGGCCCATATATGAAACTTTGCCGCATTTTTCTACGCCATAGCGTGTTATTCGTCTATGCCTTAGCCGCCTGGCTGGGTTTAATTATATTGGAAGTAGTATTGGGCTTTGATGGGATACTGGCGGGTCTCTTCTATTGGGCGAGCCTGATTCTGTTATTCCTGGGGATATGGTATGCCAATATTCCCACAGTACGGCAAATCAATAATGAAATCATACGATTTGGTGTCAGCCTGGGACTTACGACGCTGATCCTTACCCTATTCATCATCTCAGGAATGGTTATCGGATCGATATTCAAACGATTGATCAGCAGTTAACGACCCCACCATTGACAATAAATAATTTTCTGCACCAGGGATTAACTTGACCCGAAGTTGACCTGGATCAAAATAGTGCGTGCCTGAGCAAATTACTCTACTTCCAACAAAATTTTCTACTAATCTAAAGTTGCATATAGCAAATAATGAGGAGGCAATGTGGACGTGAAATTCCATTATGGGGTTGCATTAATTAGTGCAATGTATTTATTAATAAGTTGTAGTGTTCCGACCTCAACCACTGATGCTTCCCACACGGGTGGTTCAGCTACTGCAAATGGTCATATACCCGTTATCGATCACACGCTGGCAGATAAAGGTGGTGAACTCTACAAACAGAATTGCGTCTTCTGCCATCAGGCCGATGCCATCGGTAAACCCGGTGTGGCGCCTTCCCTCACAAATAAAGAACTTTTATCTGTGGCATCAGATAAATTTTTCTTCACTACAATCCATGATGGTCGACCTGGTACAGGTATGCCGCCGTTCGCGCATTTAGGTAAGGAAAATATCGGTGCCATCATCGCTTTCTTGCGCGGGCATGCAAAACTCCCCTCGCGTTACGCTGCTGTTGATGAAGAAGAGCCAACCCAAGGTGATCCACGCCTGGGGACTATCTGGTTTCATCAGATTTGCTCCACCTGCCATGGTCCGGATGGCAATGGGTATGCCGCTGGCGGCACCGGAACGGCAATCGGTAAAACCGGTTTTCTCGATAAGGCCAGTGATGGTTTTATTCGTATCACGGTAAAGGAAGGTCGATCGAACACGCGTATGTTGCCCTTTCAAGGACCTGAGGCGATGGCAAATCTGACCGACCGTGAAATCGACGACATCATTGCGTACTTGCGCACTGTGCCAAGCCAAAATTGATTATAGGAGCCAGAAATTATGAAACGTTCTAAAATGTCTCGTCGTGACTTCTTGAAAAGCAGCACCTTCATCACGGGTGCTGGCGCAGGGGTCAGTTTATTTAGCTCCGCTAATCCCGAACTTGAAGCTGCACCGAAAACAGCAGCTGAACCTGAGCGTAAAACCGCGTTAGCCCAGTGTCCCTATTGTGGCGTGGGTTGTGGCACGATTATCCAGGTTGAAAATGGCAAAATCGTTTCAATGCGCCCGGACAAGGATCACCCAACGAATTATGGTTTGCAATGCATTAAAGGGTTAACCGCCGCCGAACCAATCTATGTCGATCGCATGGAAGGTGACAGTTATGTCCGCAAGGATGTCTGGGAGGAATGGAATAAACCCAATCACGGTGATCTGAGTTACACCAGCAAAACCAAAGGTTCGTTCGATGAAGAACATTTTGTGCGCGTACCCTACGCCAAGGCGTCCGATATGACCGCACATAAAGTTGCCTACTTCGCCAAAAAACACGGCGGCAATTCGATCGGTTTATATGGTTCTGGCCAGTTAACCATGGAAGGTCAGTATCTGGAAAATCTTTTCATGAAAGGTGTGCTTGGCTCCAATACCATTGAAGCCAATGCGCGCATGTGCATGACATCGGCAGTCACCGGGTACTTCGCCACTCTCGGTTCGGACACGCCACCCACGGCTTATGAAGATATCGAACTCACCGATATGATTATGCATTTCGGTCACAATGCGCGTGAAGCGCATCCAATCATCTTCTGGCGTTGTGCAGATCAAAAAAAGAAAGCGGACATACCTTCGGTGGTAGTTGACCCGCGTTACACCGGTACAGCCAAAGGCTATGCCGACATTAATCCGGCAAATTCGGTGCATGTGCCGATTCTAAATGGTGACATCAGCTTCCTGAACGCCCTGGCACATGTGATATTAAAAGATCATCAGGATGTGATCGACTGGCCGTTCTTGAAAGGTTACGTCAATAACTGGAAAGAATATACAGAAGGTGTTTTAAAGGATTACAGCCCCGAACAGGTACAGGATCGCATGGGTAGCCCGGATGTTACCCCGGCACTAATACGCCGCGTCGCGGGTATGTATGCCGATGCAACACGCAAACGTTTGGAACGTGGCGCCGATGGACATGGCGGCGTGCTGATCATGTGGGGTATCGGTTATAACCAGCACATCCATGGTCAACATAATATTATTTCCATCATAAATTTACTGGCGATGACAGGTAATATCGGCAAGCCCGGTTGTGGCCCTTTCTCCATGACCGGACAACCCAATGCGATGGGTGAGCGCTTTACCGGTGGACTAACCGGCCGCCTGCCCTTCAATCAACCACTGGAAAATGAATTGCATCGCAAGAAAATAGCAAAACATTGGCGCGTGCCGTTACAAAATTTAACTAACGCGATGAACTCAGCCAATCCGGGTTATGCGGTCGGCATGATGGAACGCGCCCACAAAGGTGATGTCAAGGCGATATTCTGGGTATATGCCACGCATATCGATTTACCCGATCAGGATAATTTGATTCGCCCGGCGATGATGAAGACATTTAACGTTGTGCAGGAGATCTATCGGCATGCGCCCAATAATCTGTTTGCCGATGTGATTTTCCCCGCCGCCACCTGGGGTGAAGTGCAAGGTGTCTACATCAGTTCGGAGCGCCGCATTAATATCGTCGACAAAGCGGCTGAACCGCCTCCGGGATGCCGCCCTGATATGGATATGGTGATTGATAAAGGCAAGGAAATAGCCAATTTGCTCGGCATGGATGGTGACAAGATATTTCCATTCAAACGGGGCAAAGATGGTTTCTATGATGCCGAGGAAATTTTTCGGGATGTGTTGCGTGCCAGTAACGGTACCGATACCGATCTGACCGGCGTTCTGGAAGTGGAGAAGAAAGACGGTATCAGTCCTTATGAACAGATCCGCCAGATCCGCGGCATTCAGTGGCCCGCTCCATCCTACGCCGTTGCCAAGGCCGGTGGCACCAAACGTCGCTATATGGCGCAGGAAGGCGACTGGAAAGACAAACCCTATGGCATGTTCCGCACCAAGGACGGCAAGCTGAATATGAAACTGTGTCATCAGGATTATTCGCAGCGTAAAGAGATCACCGCGAAGCTGATGGAATTCGGTTCCAAGCCGGGTGTATACACCATCGACAATATCGAACTGTTGAAAAAAGCCCGCGATATGGGCCTCACCCCGGACTTACCCGATGATGAAGAACGTGGCAAACATTGGGATCAAATTGGCAAAGACAAATTTCCTTATTGGTTAGGTCTGGGTGTGGTGTACGAACATTTTCACACAGCCAAATCCAATCGCAGTCCGACCACACGCCGCCTGGTACCGGAGATGTATGTCGAAATGCATCCGGATGATGCCAAGGATCTCGGCATCAAGGACGGTGAGAAAGTTCGCCTGGTGACACGACGTGGTTCTTATGAAGCCCGTGCACAGGTTGGCACCAATAGTATGGTGAAACCATCGCGCAACTCTGTGCCCCGTGGTTATATGTTTAGTCCCTGGAATCTTTCGGTTGCCGATAGCGCGGATCCCCGCAAGAATAAATGGCTGGTGAATAGTACCTCCAGTCGCGTATGGGATCTCGTCTCCGGTCAGGTGGATTTCAAGAAACTGGCCGTGCGGATCGAAAAAATTACCTGAGGCAATCCGTGCAACGCCGTCAGTTTGTGCAATGGCTAAGTATCGCTGGCCTCAGCAATGTGCTGGGGTCAGCGCATGCAGCGCGACATACGGCCAACCTGCGCTATTTACGACCGCCGGGTGCGTTGGCAGAAACTGATTTTCTGGCACGTTGCATTCGTTGTGGTAATTGCGGTGAAGTCTGCCCAAATCGCTGTATCGATTTTTTTCAACTGGATAATGGCAGTGATTCGTTAGGCACCCCCTATATCATTCCACGTGAGCAAGGTTGTATTTTATGTATGAAGTGTGGCCAGGCTTGTCCAACAGGTGCCTTGCAGCCGATTGAACACGAGGCTGACGCGATCATGCAACAAGTTCACATGGGCGTTGCACGTGTTGATCAAAATTTATGTTTATCCTACCAAGGCAAGACCTGTGGCGTTTGTTATCGTGCCTGCCCTTTGCAGGATGTTGCAATTTATGTGCAACGCCTGGAACAACCGGTAGTGACGGATAAATGTGTTGGCTGTGGCTTATGTGAGCGCAGCTGCATTCAAATTCCACAGGCCATTCGCATTCTGCCAAACCATCAACGAGCCGCCCTATAATCATGTTCTGGCAACGCCATCTTAATAAATTGCGCTGGGTCAGTCTAAGTCTGGTTTTTGCTGGCTTGATTCTGATTCCCTTTCTGCATCTTTATCAGACCTATGAAGCGACGCACTCATATGACTACCTCAGTAGCGGCGAAAAATATATTTATAATACGATGGAGTTGCTTACCAAACCATTTACCGATGACCCGGTAAACTCACTCGACAAAATAAAAGGCAATACCTGGTCTGGTAACTTGTTTGGCATTAAAATCAGCGACCCGCTGGCTGTCGTTGGACAAACCTTCGCGGGATTAACGATTTACTGGCCGTTTGTTCTCAGCGCACTGATTCCGGTGATTCTGACAATATTGTTGGGTCGTTTTTATTGTGGCTGGATTTGCCCTGCCACATTTCTTTATGAATTGACTGATAATGTTGGCACGCTGCTAAAACGTATAGGGGTTCCCGTCAGTCATCGCCGCCTAAATCATAAATTGAAATATATCATTCTTGCCGTATTAAGTTTACTTTGTGCCTTGACCGGCACAATGCTGTTTGCTGCGATCTATCCTCCCGCCATCATCGGCCGCGAATTGTATTTTCAAATTGCCGCGCAGGGATTTGGCGTGGGAATTATCTTTTTTCTATTCACCATGGTATTTGATCTATTTGTGGCGCGCCGCGGGTTTTGCCGATATGTATGTCCAGGTGGCGCATTATATTCACTGTTAGGACATTTTCGTATTTTGCGTATCAAACGCAAAGTACAGGCGTGCAATGATTGCGTAAAATGTACTGCTATCTGTCAATTTGATCTCGATCCGATGCGGGATGATTTTGGCCAGGAATGTAATAATTGTTCGGCATGTATTGCAATCTGTCCAACGGACGCATTGATGTTTACACTCAACTGGAAAGACAGTGTTTATCAAGGCCCGGGACACCTGGGACATCATTATAAGCAGCGCCCCAATGACGGAGCGGCCTGATGGAACGGCGTCAGTTTATCCAGCACAGTTTGGCGCTTGGTAGCGGTGGACTTGCCATCAGTACAATGATGCTCGGCCTGGTGCGATTACTTGCCCCACGTGAATTACACGCATCGACCCAAACCGTTCCGCTACCAGGCGCTTTAGCCGATCAGGCGGCATTTGCAGCCGCATGTATCGGCTGTGGTCTGTGTGGCGAGGTCTGCCCACCCCGTTGTATTTTGTTTTACCGCCGCGAAGGATCGAGCAATCTCAATTTGCCCTACATTAATCCTGAAGAAAAAAGTTGCATCCTGTGTGGCAAGTGCATGCAAGTATGTCCTACCATTGCTTTAAGCATCACACCGGCAGACAAAGTGAAAATGGGGTTTGCCAGAATCGATCGTGCCGCCTGTTATCCCTGGGTCGATCGTGGCGTATGTGGTGCATGCGTCAGTGTATGCCCATTAGGTGATAAAGCCATTGGTTTTGACTTCGGCAATTTTTATCGTCCAGTGATCAAAGATGGTTGCGTAGGATGCGGCCAGTGTGTTGAAGTATGCCCGGAACCCAGTCTGCCAATACGTATCGTACAACCCGGGCAACAAGTGCCACGTAAAACACATCCAAATTTTCCATCATGATGATCCGCACGATTCTTGCCGTGTTGGGTATATTCTGTTATCTATCACCCGCAGTGGCACACCATGTATTGGGCCGTCCAACATATAGTTTGAGTGAAAACACCACGACGCCTCCAAGTGTGCAAATTGAAACCCAAATTGGCAAATATTTTGTTACAGTGATGGCTTTCCCGGCATTTCCGCGCGCCAACGAAGCAGGCCGCATTCATCTGTACGGACAACGCATTGACGGCAAAGGATCCCTGGCAGCTCCGATTACTTTCAAGGTGCATGATGACAATTGGTTTGCCACCAACGAAGAAATGCTTGGCACTCAAATGCCATTAGAAAATATTTATAAACAGGCATTTATTTTTAACAAAGATGGCGATTACATTATCACTGCCGAATACAATTCCGACGGCGAACCTTACACCATCGACTTCCCGCTGACTATTGGCAAGCCTTTGCCAATTGGCACTATCGGGTTTTTCTCCAGCCTGATTTTCGTATCGTTAATCAGTATTAATGTCATACAACGACGCCGCATGCAACGCATGCAAACGCAACGTCACCATGATGATAATGGTCTGTCATGACGGACTGGCTCAACCTCAATTTCATCGACAGCTTGCGCCTTGGCGGCGAAGGTATGTTGCATGGTGGCTTACCCACTGCCTGGGTAACAGTCACACTTGCCGGCATGGTGGCTGCATTAATTTTTATCCAACCACGGCAGCTTACTCATCAGCAAGGTACCGTAGCGCAATATACCACCGCGTTTCTATATGGTGTTGGCAGGTTAGTGATGATCTCGCCGCATTGGCTTATCGCGATGCGCGTACTGGCGACTGCGATATTCTTGCTCGTTATCGCCGCCGGTTTGTTCGGCACCGCAATACCGGAGAGAAATCTGGCCACGACACTTACCTGGACACTATGGTGGACCGGCGTGATCATTGCGATTTATTTTACCGGCAGCAGTTGGTGTGCCATTTGTCCATGGGACACATTGGCAAATTGGTTAGTACGTCAACGCATCTGGTTTAAATCTTCCATTGCCAAAGGATTAAATTTACGCGTACCGAAATGGCTCCGCACAGTCTGGCCAGCCAGTGCCATGTTCATTGGACTCACGTGGCTGGAACTTGGATTGGGCATTACTACCAGCCCCTACGCTACTGCCGTACTCGCCTTGACGATGGTGACCATGACGACAATTTCGTTATTAATTTTTGAACGCAAAGCATTTTGCCGCTACTTTTGTTCGATCGGCCGCACTATCGGTGCCTATGCAGAATTATCACCTTTTGCCGTTCGTCCACTGCAGCACGACGTGTGCGCACAATGCAAAACACTCGATTGTTATCATGGTAATGAGACGATCGATCCCTGTCCGACTCATCTTGTGATTGGTCGTGGCGAGGAAATACGTTACTGCACAAGTTGTGGCGCATGCGTTTTCAGCTGTCCGCATCACAACGTCGGCTGGCGCTGGCAATCCAATCCATTGCAACGGTTCCTGAATACCCATATGAACAGTTCCGAAGCCTGGTTTATTCTGATTTTGCTTGCCCTGACCAGCTTTCACGGCATAACAATGCTGCCCATCTGGGAGTCGATGGTTCACGCAACGGCAAGTTGGCTCAATGATCGTGGACAACTGATGATGACTTTCTCGTTGTTCATGCTGCTGGCACTGTTTATTCCGGCGATAATTTACAGCGTGGCAATCAAAATTACCTCGCTAACCAGCTCTGGCATTGAACATCACCGTTTATTAAATCAATTCAGCCTGCCATTGCTACCTATCGCCTTTTGCTATCATATCGCACATAACCTGACCCATTTAACCCGCGAAAGTCAGGGATTTATTACTGTACTTGCCAATCCCCTGGGCACAAACACATTGCCACTGAGTATGATGGAGAAACATCAGCGACATTTATATCCTTTATTGCCTGACAACATGATATTCACATTACAATCCATCTTGATGTTGCTTGGTTTTATCTGGTCGATACGCTTGTTTCAACAACGGCGAGTTCAACTATATTTGTCGTCCATCAAAACGTTGCCGATTTTAATGGTTATTATTGGTGCCAGCTTGTTCAATCTCTGGCTATTGCTACAACCCATGATCATGCGGATGTAATTATTTATGGACATACAACGCCGTCAATTTTTTCGACGCCTTGCGGGAAAAACTACCGATACGGCATTAAAGCATGTCGAAGCTCGCATCAATGACAGAGCGAAACGCTGGATCCGTCCACCATTTGCAATTAACGAACTTGAATTTCTACTCAAGTGCACACGTTGTAATGAATGTATAAGTGCGTGCCCTTATCATATTATTTTTTCTTTACCGGCCCGGCACGGTGCGGATGTGGCAGGAACGCCTGCATTGGATTTGCTCAATAACGGCTGTCATCTCTGTGAGGACACGCCATGTGTCACTGTATGTCAACCACATGTGTTATTCAGACCACCGGATGTTTCGCCTAAACATATTCGTATCGCCTATGCTCATCTTGATACTTCACAGTGCTTACCCTATCAAGGTCCTGAATGTGGTGCGTGTGCCGCCGTCTGTACGACAGACAACGCACTCGCATTCACGAATGATAAACCTATAATTAATCAGGATTACTGCACTGGCTGTGCGCTCTGTCGAGAAGTGTGTATCACTGAACCTAAAGCGATTACAATTTCTTCCATCTACACGCACATTACTGAACAAGGAACGTAATCGACCAAAGGACTGAGAATGCCTAACTTCCTGATTCCTGTGCTATAAATAGTAAACCCCTCTTACTCAAACGTAGAATATTACACCTATGCCTACCATCGTCGTTGTCGACGACCAGATAACCACTCTTAAACTTCTTCATAAGATATTGATTAATATCAATAAATTTGGAGAAACTGAGGTATTCACCTTTAACGATGAAGCCAAAGCCCTTAGCTGGTTAAAGGCGAATACAGCCGATCTTATTCTGCTCGACTATAAGCTCCCCAAGTTAAATGGCCTGGAATTGGTGAATTTAATACGGCAGTGGCCGAACTATGCTTCGGTACCGATCGTGATGGTCACGGCCTACGATGACATGCCACTGCGTTACGCCGCATTGGATGCCGGAGTTAACGACTTTATTGGTAAACCTATCGATTATCGTGAGTGTCAGGCACGTTGCACTAATCTGTTACAAATGCGCGTGCATCAGCAACAGCTGGAAACACACAACAAGACTTTATCGGATAAAGTCCAGGCAACGACTTTAACCATCCTCGAACGAGAACGCGAAGCACTTTATCATCTAGCCAAAGCGGGTGAATACCGGGATTCAGATACCGGCAATCATATTTTCCGTATCGCGCATTACTCCCGACTCATTGCCAAAGGTATTGGTATGAGCACGGAATATTGCGATCTCATCGAATATGCCAGCCCAATGCACGACGTGGGCAAAATAGGCATCCCTGATCATATTCTGCTCAAGCCTGGCAAACTAAACCAAAATGAATGGGTGATTATGCGCACCCACAGTGAAATGGGCTTTGAAATTCTCGCCGGTTCAAATTCCAAGTACATGCAAATGGGCGCCACCATTGCACTGCATCACCACGAAAAATATAACGGTATGGGTTATCCCCGCGGTCTGGCAGGCGAAGATATCCCACTGGAAGCACGCATCGTGGCGGTTGCAGATGTTTTCGATGCCTTAACCAGCATTCGCCCCTA
>JAHECZ010000102.1 GCA_024641475.1 Gammaproteobacteria bacterium | reverse complement strand
CCTTTTCCGATCTTGGTACAAAATCGCTGCAATCATTTTTTGGGCGGATTCTTGCGCACTGACAGTTGCTATAGTTACCTGGCTCGTCAAACTGTGCAGGGATGTAGAGAATTTTTACGCAACATCTTTTTAAATGAATAGAAGTTTGGATTGATTCAGATTTGATTAATGAAGGTGATACAGCGTTGTATCACCATCGCATCACGCAAAATACGCCGATGCCCGAGTCCTTCAGTCAATTCCAGAATCGATCCCGGCCAGGTGTCGGCCAGCCATTGACTGCATTGTGGATCGACGTCGTTATCGTTGCGGTCATGCACAATCAGCGCCGGGACGCACAGACTGCGCGCATTAATATCGGCGTCGATGCGTTGCCACACATCAGTCCCGAATTCCATTTCGTAGCGATGGCGAAAACCCTGCATGATATTGTCGGGCAGTTGCAGCCGGCCCATGAATTTAGCAAACAAATATTCCGCCCGCGTGGGTGAGCTGATCAATACCACGCCGTGCGCCGCCAGACCTGCACGCAAGACATATGCGGTGACAATACACCCAAACGAATGGGCAATGATCGCGTGCGGTGTGCCGAGTTGGGTTACCAATGCGCGCATGACAGCGGCGATGCGAAACAGATTGGTGGACTTGCCCGCTGAGTTGCCGTGTCCCGGCGCATCAAAGGCCACGACACAATAACCGGCATCGACTAACGGTTGTGCCAAGGCACCCAGTTGCGAGGCACGGCCACTCCAGCCATGCACCAGTAACACATAAGGTTTGTGCGTATCACCCCAGATGTAATACGCCATGTTCCCGAGTGGATGTGAAAGCCAATATTGCCGTGCATTGTCGAGCCAGGCCTGCTCGCGTGGCGGGGTGGGATAACGCGGGGAACGAAACCAGCGCCAGTATAACCAGCGGATCACCAGCCAGGGTGCGATCAGGCTGAGAATTCGCAACGTGGTACGAATCAAGCGAAACGATAACGGCAGTGTTTGTTTTGGTGTTGCCATCGCGGTTACCTGCAATTGATGCAGTGACAGTATCACAGCAAATTATTTGGTGTATTAAGCCAGTCTTTATGCCGGGTAAAACAAACGTTTGCTGACGCCGACCCAGGCAGCAAAAACGATCAGGATGAGGATTTTTTCCAACAGTGCCGCCGTAAAACGCCGCGAGCCAAAAAATGCACCAAGGCTGCCACCAAGCAATACTGCAATGGCCAGCGGTAATAATTGTTGCCAGTCGATCGCATGATGCAGCAGTCGCGAGATAAAACCCACTAACGAATTTAACAGCACAAACAGCGCGCCACAGGCAGCGGCTTCTTTGACAGTGGCCAGATTCATAATCAATAAAATTGGTACCAGATAAATTCCGCCACCGATGCCAACAATGCCTGCAATAAGGCCTAGCACTGCACTGATCAGTGCAATAGTCACGATGGCCGCAGCGGGACCGGGCGTAAATCGCCAGTGCAGGTTGCGTAGCATCGTCAGGCGTATCGCCACGAGTAACAGCGTTAACCACAATACAAATAAAAACAGCTGTTGACTCAGGTGCAGACTGCCACCGAGGTAGGCCATCGGCATGGAAGTCAGGATCGCCGGCAAGATAAGCCGCGCGCGTAAAAATCCGTTACGACTATAGTGATAACTGCTCGCGCTACTGACGATCACATTCATGCTTTGCGAGGTCGGTGGAATCAGCGCAATGGGTACGCCGAACAAACTCAATATCGCGGTATACGCCGTACCGCCACCCAGCCCAACCGAGCCGTAAACGAACGCGATGATGAAAAATAACACAGGCAAAACAAAGGGGATCACATCGGACATGGTTCAGGTTTGCGAATTGCGTTAGTGTTTGGTCCTTATAATAAGGTATCGTAGCGGCACATTGCTAATGCAATAAGGAGATTGTCATGCAATATGGAATTCGAGGGTATCTTTCTGCCATCGGCAGTTTGCTGTTGTTGGCAACAATGCCGTATGCCGTCGCCGACAACCCGGTCGCAGTCCCCAGCTATGCCGACGCACTCAAGGCTTATGAGGCGCAACAAGCCAAATCCGCCAATAGCAAGGATGCCTTCTCAGCCGAAGAGATGGCAATCATGCAACGCGCGCAAACGGCGTTGGCCAAACGGTTGCCCAGTCCCGGACTGAAAGTCGGTGACAAGGCCCCGGACTTCAGTTTACCGAACGTGGCCGGGCATCCGGTGCAGCTCAGTGAAGAGTTACAGAATGGGCCGGTGATCCTGGTGTTTTATCGCGGCGCCTGGTGCCCGTTTTGTAATATGCATTTGCATGCGTTGCAAAAGGCCGAAGCCGAATTTGCCAAATATCATGCGCAGGTCATTGCGGTCACACCGCAATCGCCGGATAAATCCGCCGAGCAGGTGAAAAAAACCGATTACCCGTTTGAGATTCTCAGTGACGTCACATCAAAAGTGATGAAAGATTATCAGTTGTTTTACAGCGTCGATGCAGCCCTGCTGGCAGTCTATAAAAAACACGGCTTGAATCTGGAACAATTTAACGGCAAGGGCCGCAACGTGTTGCCGGTACCCGGCACCTTCGTGATCGATACGCAGGGTATCATACGTGCCATGCATGCTGATGTGGATTACAAACAGCGCATGGAACCTGCCGCTATCATTGCCGCGCTGCAACAAATTGCCGCGAACAAGTCAGCAGGGAAATAATTTAGATGGAAAATCAGCAACACGATATCAATCCATATCAACCACCAAAATCAAGGATTGGGGATAAAGAAGCGGGTGTCACAACTTACGCCAATAAGCGTCCCGTGCTGGTATGGATTATTTTTATCTGGTCAATCCTGGCCATATTCGGGGTAATACTGTCGTATGCGTTAATTTATGTATTCAAGATTCCGCTGTCGGAGGCACAAATAACCAGCATGAAAAATGTCAGTTCAATCGAACATGTCCTGACGTTTGTTGGCATCACATTATTTTTCGCGGCGGCACTCATGTTATTTATACGCAAACGAATTGCGATCACGTTGTTTGGCATTCGGCTGGCCATGATAACCGGTGCCAGTATCTACTTTAGTTTTTTTCGGGCCACGGCAGAGGCAGCCAGTTTGACGGGTATGTCACTGGTGAAACCAGCCGTTACGATCTTGTTGGCCGCGCTATTTTTATATTATGTTATTTATTTAAAGAAAAAATTCTATTACAAATAGCCCACGCTAATCGGATGAAAATTCTGATCGTTACCGTACTAAGTATTATTGCCTTTATCGTCCTGATACCGTTTATAGCCATGGTGATCGATAAAGGTCTGGGTTCTGAATTTATCGGGGTGATGTTTGGAATACTTTTTGTTGGTATCATTCTGGATAAAGTCATCCGCAGTCACCGTAAATAATGTCAACCGAGGATAGAATGCCAACCACGACCAAACCCCGCCGCCTGGGACTCATCGGTACGATCATCGGTCTGCTGGCGTTGGGTATCGCGATGTTCCACTTTTTCTTCGGACCGATTGAACAACCGCCCGCGCTGGAAACCGTGGTGGCGGAAACCACCTTGAATCTAAAAAATGCGCTGACCGCGACATTGGAAGGCAAGGAATACGTGGCACCATCACGAGAAACCAGGCGTGGTATGGACAAGCTCGTCGACAACGGGGTTATCGTGCTGGGATTTTTTGCGCTGGCGCTGGGCGTGCTGGGTTTTGTGCAACGCGAAGAGTGGCGGCCCAGCAGTATGGCGCTGGCTCTGGGTAGTGGGGCAATTGCCTTTCAGTTCGCCATCGCGCTGGTGGGTGCGATTCTGGCCATTATCCTGATTGGCTTTATTATCAGCAGCCTGGAGCTGGTTTAGCACGCCGGTAAGTGGCCTATAAATCCGAGTGTTTTACTCAAAAATTCCCTTATCGACCTATCAATAATCTCGAATGTCTGATTCCCGAGTGGTTTAGTAAAGTACCGCGGTTTTCGGTTGCGACCAACCTGGTCGTGTTCACTAACAATCCATTGATGAGGTTTTAATCCATGAGTACTCAAGACGCTGCGGTCAAGCGCAACATGACGATTCTGTTTTCGGCTCTATTCGGTCTGTTTGCGGTGCTGGTGATTCTGGCGCGTTATATTGTTTTTTAAGTGATTCGATCCGGCTTGTGTGAACACCGATTCACACAAGCCAGCGGGTCTGTATGCTTTCTGCCTGCCCGTTAATCTCTACGATTACTTCATTCTCTATCAGTCTATCCTGGGTTTTATAGGGTTTGTTGCCATGTTAAGGTCGTTGCCTGATAGTGCATGGTAGTTCAAATAGCCACTTGGGGAGGCCAGCGCGAATGGAAATACGAAAAGCACGTAAATCGGATTGTCATGCCATCGCAGAATTAGCATTGATGGCCGGAGAAGGCATCCCCGCCTATTTCTGGGCACAGTCACAACTACCGGGTCAAACGCTTGAAGCAGTCGGAGCGCTTAATGCCGCTTCTGAAACAGAAAATTTTTCTTTTCGAAATACGCACTTGGCCATCGCAGATAGCGCTATCGCAGGCATGTTACTGGCTTATCGTTTGCCAGAAGCCGATCATGATGAAGATCTGCAAGATTATCCCGAATTTATCCGGCCCTTAATCGAATTAGAACAATGTGTACCAGGAAGTTTTTATATCAATATGCTGGCGGCTTACCCGCAGTATCGTAATCAGGCAATTGGCTCAAAACTTATGGAATTCGCCAATCAGTTAGCTGTTGATGCCGGCTGTACGCTTCTCAGTGTCGAAGTCTTTGCACAAAATACCGGTGCGTTACGGCTTTATCAGCGGTTGGGTTATGCCACTCTGGCGAGACGGCAGGTAATTCCACACCCATGTCACCCTTATGACGGTGAAATTCTGTTGTTAACAAAGCAAGTAGTTGCGAATACCACGGTATAGATGAACTAACATCATTGGATGAACCCAGGGATCCCTATGACCATCACCATCAAAGAACTTGCCGCGTTATGCGCTGCCGAAATTATTGGCAGCGACCCGTTACAACACATCGACTCCGCGGCCAATCCCGATGAAGCCGGTAGCGGACAACTGACTTTTATCAGTAATGCAAAATATGCTGACAAATTGCCGACAAGCAAAGCCAGCGCAGTGATTGTGCCGAAGACACTGGGTGCAGCGAATGCCGCAGCGAATACGTGTCTGTTACTGGTCGATGATCCGGAGCTGGCATTTATCACTTGCCTGCAACGGCTATATCCAGGCAAGACGCTGGCGCACACGGTAAACGCCAGGGCCGAAGTTGCGGCGTCGGCAAGCCTGGGTGAGCAGACACAGATCGACGCCTTTGTATCGATTGGTGCGCGCAGCAAGCTGGGTCGCAACTGCTGGATCATGGCCGGTTGCCGGATCGGTGACGATGTAACGATCGGCGATGACTGTGTGCTTTATCC
>JAHECZ010000101.1 GCA_024641475.1 Gammaproteobacteria bacterium | reverse complement strand
TCACGCTGATCGTTACCGAGAATCGCGTTGCCATGCCGTTGCGGCGCGCTTTGATTACAGCTGCCGAACAACAGGGTCTGTGTGCACTGTTAGGACCAAGGATCGTCACACTAGATACGTGGTTAAATGATTTTTTGCCTACCCCCCAACGTGTCTGCGATGAACAAACCCGATTACTCATTCTTGTCGAAGCCCTGTTAGCACATCCAAATTTATTACGTGACGCCAACCCATGGGCATTGGCAGAAAATCTATTGAAATTATTCGATGAACTGACCCGCAACAATATTGCCCCGGCCACAAGGTGTGAAGATTTTATCCAAACTCTGGCGCAGGGTTACCAGCTTGCACGACAGAATATAGCCGCGCTAACCCATGAGGCGACACTGATACATACCTTATGGCAGGCCTGGCATGCACAACTTCAAGCACAACAACTGCTCGATCCCGGTGCCGCTCGCAGAATGGCGCTCAGCAACAGTCTGCAACAGGCAGGCAAACAAGTATTACATCTGATTGGTATTGCACCGATCTATCGAGCCGAACAACAATGGCTGCACCAGCTCGTGCAACATGACAATGTTATTCTGTGGTTACAAGGCGACAGCTTTGATATCGAGCGACCCAGCCTGATCGATCAGGCGTTAATCGCACAAACCCAGGCACTGCAAATCGCGCCACCACCTGTACTACGCAACAACGACTATGGTCAATTGCTGCATACTATTTTTCATCCCGCACGCGGCCCATTAATGCAACGCAGTTCCCAATGTCGCAACGAACTGCCGCATGCACCACTAACAACACGTCTGGCCACCTTTGCTGCGCATGATGACGAACACGAGGCACTTGCGGTGGAATTGCAAGTACGTCGTTGGATCCTGCAAGGCAAACAGCGCATTGCTGTCGTTACCGAAAATCGGCGCCTGGCACGCCGCATCCGCGCCTTACTGGAGCGCGCCGATCTCGTGCTACAGGATTCTGCCGGTTGGGCTTTGTCCACGACACGAGCTGCCGCGGCAATCGAAGCCTTGCTGGAATGTTGCGAAGAGGATTTTGCGCATATTCCCTTGCTGGATTTATTCAAGTCTTCCTTTGTTTTCAGCAACGAAGATGCCATCGAGATTAAAACAGCGGCCTACCGGTTAGAACGCGACATCATCCGGCACGAAAATATTGCACGCGGTTTGCAACGCTATCGCGACTTTATTCAGGATCGTCAGGAACGCCTCACAGAGTTGTGGACAGAACAACCTTCGCGGCTATTGGCTCTGCTCGAACGACTCGAGCAGGCCACCGTAGCACTGCGCCAACTTACTCTGGGCAAACATCCGGCACGCCGCTATTTAGAGGAATTGCGTCGCTGTCTGGATCAAATCGCAATGACCAGCGCCTTACATCAAGATGCGGCCGGTAGTCGACTATTACACGCACTCGAACAAATGCAACTCGCCGCACAAAACAGCGACTTGCAGATGCATTGGCTGGATTTTCGTGCCTGGCTAGGGCGTACGTTAGAAACAGTATATTTTCGTCCTGACGACAGTGGCAGCCCGGTGCAATTGCTTAATTTGGCACAAGCGCAGTTACAGGATTTCGATGCGGTGATTCTTGCCAGCGCCGAACAGGAGCAATTGCCAGGTAACGCATTCAACTCACCGTTTTTTAATGACAGTGTGCGCCATGAGCTGGGCTTGCCCACTCGCGAACAACTGACACAGCAAACGTTCTTGCAGTTCTATCAACTGCTCAACAGTGCACCGCATATTTTGATTACCTGGCGACAGGAAAACAACGGCGAAGGCATTAGTAAAACATCGTGGGTGGAAGCAATCGAGTCCTTTGTCACGCTCGCCTATGCGCGCAGCTTGCACGACGAGGAATTAGCACAGCTTTTGCAACAACAGACAAGCCAGGTGTTTCGTTCTGACACACATAAACTTCCCGCGCAACAACAGGCACCTGCACCACAGGTTAATTCGACGGCATTACCCAACGTAACCAGTTACAGTGACCTGCAGAAACTGGTGGACTGTCCCTATCATTTTTATGCCGCACGTTGTCTGCAACTCACCCCGCCGGAAGAAGTGCAACAAGTTCTGTCCAAACGTGAATATGGGCAGCGCGTGCATCAATGCTTGCAGGCCTTTCATGGCAAGGTCGCTGGCTTGCCCGGCCCATATCACGGCAAATTGACTGCTGCAACACGCGACGAAGCCATGACATTGCTGGAACTGATCAGCGCCGAGGTGTTTGCGCGCGATCTGGCCGATAATTTTACCCACCGTGGTTGGTATCACCAATGGCAGGAATGCATCCCCGCTTATATCGACTGGCAAATAAACCGCGAACAACATTGGCAATGCCGCCAACTGGAATTCCGTGATGAAAACCAGTTTACCCCAACGTTAAAATTAAAAGGCCAGGTAGATCGACTCGATAGCAATGACGACGGTCTCGCCGTAATCGATTACAAAACCGGCGCCGTCCCCAGCATGAAGGATGTGGAAGCGGGCGAAGCCATACAATTACCTTTCTATGCGTTACTGCTGCAACAATCACAATCATCACCCATGACGCAGGCGGAATACCTGGAAATCAGTTCGAAAATAAAATCCAAAGTCATATTGGATCACGATACCTTGCAGGCATTGAGTCAGGGGCTGGCCACGCAGATTCGTACGACATTTGACGCACTTACCCAACAACAACCACTCCCTGCCTGGCCGCACCAGAAGACCTGTGCTCATTGCCCGATGGATATCCTCTGCCGCAAGCAGATATGGGAGAACAATACGGCATGATCGCAACCTGTATATTTTTAAAATACATCGCCATCGGTTTTGCCGTGGCAGTACCGGTCGGGCCAATGAGTCTGTTGTGCATCGATCGTACCTTGCGTAAAGGTTTTGTCGCTGGCGCTGTATTTGGTACAGGCATCGCTCTTGCGGATATCACCTATGCGTTCATCGTTGGCATCGGTATGGCCAGTGTGCAAATCTGGTTGAGTCACTATGGCGGTTGGTTACGGTTCGCTGGCGCTGTCATCATCGCGGTGTTAGCGATCCCGATGTTACGTCAACGCGCTGTCGTCGCACCGCAACGCGAAGTGCCCAATGCACATTGGCGGGCCACCGCTGCAGCATATACCTTGACCATGAGCAATCCCCACACGATTTTATTATTTGCCACCGTGCTGGCTGCCACGTCGTTAACACTCGATGCAACTGATGCAGTCATCTTCGCCATCGGGGTAGGTATTGGTTCCCTGAGCTGGTGGTTGATGCTAACCGCCATAATGCAACGCATCGCACATCGACTATCTGCCACAACTATCACCTCGATAAATCGCGTCATGGCCATCATGCTAATCGGTATTGCGGTGTACTTGTTGGCAAGTGTGATACACCACTGAGAACACAACGCCACAATACGGCAACAATTAATTGATATCACCAAGAGAAGCCCGCATGGATTCTATAAAAATAAAAAGCGTGTTGAAAATATTCAATATCAAACCCGACAGCCAGGAGGATTTGTCACCACAGTGGCGGTGGCTCGTTGCACTATTATTAGTAGTATCCGGCATACTCCACTTTGGTTTCCTGGCGACACCAGACAGTGTTGTTTACGACGAAGTTCACTTCGGCAAATACAGCAGTGCCTACTGTTGTACAGGGGAAAATATTTTCGATGTTCATCCACCACATGCCAAGCTGATTCTGGCCGGCGCTGCCAGGCTCGGCGGTTATACCGGCGGTTTCGATTTTAAAAACATCGGTGAACCATTTCACGATGTTCCGGTATCTGCCTATCGCTTCGTTCCCGCATTTACCGGTTTTGCACTTAGCTTCATCATTTTTGTTCTGGTGCGCCAACTCGGCGGCAGTCCCGCCGCTGCATTCTTCGCCGCGGCACTCTACACTTTCGACAATGCACTATTGGTACAAACCCGATTTATCTTACTCGATGGCATTTTACTATTTAGTATTTTCGCCGCATTAAGTTCTTATCTCGCCGCGATGAGCACCGCAACTACGCGACGGCGCATGACCTGGTTATTATTGGCGGGAGCCATGGCTGGATTGGCAGTCGGCAGCAAACTTACCGGCCTGACCGCGTTAGGTCTGATTGCCGTCATTGTACTGGTGCGAATTTTCCGGGATTACAGTCGTCAGAACATTACAAATTGGATAGGCAGTTATGCATGGGTTTTGACCAGCGCCGTGGTGATTTATTTATTCGGTTGGTATCTGCACTTTCAATTGCTGGATAAACCCGGTTTTGGCGATGCCTTTTATCTCAACACTGGACATTTCTTCCAGGATCTGGTCCAGACACACAAAATAATGTTGCAGAGTAATATTACTATCTCAGTGACTCACCCCGATGCCAGTCCCTGGTGGAGCTGGCCGTTGATGACAACACCAGCTTATTATTGGAGCGGGCCAAATGCATCGATTTATTTACTCGGGAACCCCATAATCTGGTGGGGCACGACACTATTGATCATCGTGATTACGAGTAATCTAGTATTATCGAAAGTCACCACACTAGCATGGCGGACAAAATCACCAGGCATAAATTTATGGCTGCCCTTCACGGGGTATCTGATTGCCACACTGCCCTATGCCTTGGTGAAACGACCACTATTCATGTATCACTATCTGCCGTCCTTGATCTTCGCACTTATTTTTGTCGTGTTGTGGCTGGATGCTGCAGGTTGGATGCAAATCGGTAAATTTACTGCACAACGCAAAAGTTATTTCGCCGTATTGGCTGTGACAGTGGCGTGTTTTCTATTCTTATCTTCGGTTAGTTACGGTTACCAGCATCCGGCATGGTACCCAAAAGTCATGTCATCGATCTTTCCACGCGTTACACAATAAGCGCAAAATCATGTCGAAAAAAAAAGCGACCCAGTGGGTCGCTTATTCACTTAAATCCCCTTCAGGCAATCCTGCCCGTATTTGTATCCTTGCAGGTTTGATACTGTTTCCTTTCGGCTTCCTGCCGCTGCTTGGATTATGTTCCTTGGTGTCTTCCTTATCGGGCCGTCCTGCCCGGTACACCTGTCCTTGTGCGTGAATTCTGCATTCCTGTAGCATCGCTACTGCTGAATCCGTAGGGTGCGCCAAGCATACACGCGCTGCATGACAAAATCTGTGAATTTTTGTTACATTGAACGTTTACCCCGGCGAGTTCACACTTTATGCTGGCGACCATGAGCCAGCAGCAACCTTCTACCTATGAACCATTTCTTACCGTTGCCGCCTCGGCCGGTACCGGCAAAACCTATTTACTGATCAACCGCCTGGTACGCCTGTTACTTGAAGGACAACGCCCAGCGAGCCTGCTGGCCATTACTTTTACGCGCAAAGCCGCTGCGGAGATGCAACAACGCCTGCTGGCGCGATTACGGAATATGGCGAGTCTGAGTGATACCGATCTGGATGCACAATTATTCGAACTGGA